>NZ_SMLV01000355.1 GCF_009711525.1 Fulvivirga lutimaris | reverse complement strand
TGAAGAAAAATTAACTGAATTATACATAGAATTAATCAATAGACTATAAATGGAGACTTATTTAGAAACTACTAAAGATGTTTATAAAAGGGCGGCTGAAACACCTGATGTAGGGCTGTGCTGCACAACCACTCCAGTATGGCAGCTGCCAGATTTAGAGATACCTAAGCGCATGCTCGATATGAACTATGGCTGCGGTAGTACTGTAAATCCCAGAGATTTGGTTAATAATCCTACCATTCTTTATGTTGGAGTTGGCGGTGGAATGGAACTTTTGCAGTTCTCCTATTTTAGCAGAAGATCAGGTGGTGTGGTTGGCCTTGACGTAGTGGATGAGATGATTGAAGCCAGTCGTCAGAATTTCAAAGAAGCCGAGAAACAAAACTCATGGTTTAAATCGGAGTTTGTTGATTTACGAAAAGGAGATGCTCTAAACCTACCTGTTGAGGATGAGACCATTGATGTGGCTGCACAAAACTGCCTTTTCAATATTTTCACTAAAGATGATTTGAAAAAAGCTCTGACAGAGATGTATCGTGTTCTTAAACCGTATGGCAGGTTGGTGCTTTCAGATCCAATTTGTGATCAGGCCATGCCGGAGGCTTTACAAAATGATGAACGACTTAGAGCATTATGCTTAAGTGGAGCACTGCCATTGAAGGACTATATTAAAATGATAACTGATGTGGGCTTTGGTACTGTTGAAATAAGGGCAAAACGACCATATAGAATTCTTGATCCAAAGCATTACGATACTGATACTAATATATTTATAGAGAGTGTGGAAGTGTGTGCTATAAAAGATCCAATGCCAGAAGATGGGCCATGTGTATTCACAGGAAAAACGGCCATTTATTATGGCGATGAAGAGTACTTTGATGACCACAAGGGACATGTGCTTATGCCAAATCAACCATTATCCGTATGTGATAAGACAGCGAGAGCACTGGCTTCCTTAAAACGAGAAGATATATTTATTTCTGAGTCAACCCATTTTTATGATGGCGGTGGATGTTGTTAATTGTCTTTATGATAAAAGCTTCTAATTTTAATGTATGAATAAAATTAGGCTTTCAGGATCAACACTTAATATTTCCCCAATTGTCTTGGGCATGTGGCATGTAAACACCATTGAACAAAACCAGTTCGAAAAGTTAGTAGAGTCGGGCTTAGAGTCTGGCATAACAACCTTTGACCATGCTGATATTTATGGTGGCTACACTTGTGAAGGCATATTTGGAAAGTGGTTTAAAAATTCTTCTGTTAAGAGAGAAGATATTCAGCTGGTTAGTAAATGTGGCATTAAGCTAATATCTGAAAATAGACCTGATCATACCGCAAAGCAATATGATACTTCTAAAGCCCATATAATTGACTCTGTAAATAGAAGCCTGAAAAGTTTAAATACAGATTATCTGGACTTATTATTAATCCACAGGCCAAATCCGCTAATAAAGCCTAGGGAAGTTGGCGAAGCATTTGATGAATTAAAGGTGGCTGGGAAGGTAAAACATTTTGGAGTCTCAAACTTTACCCCCAGTCAGTTTAGCTATATTAAAAATGACTGCGGTGTTCCTTTGATTACCAATCAAATTGAAATTTCAGCGTTTGCTTCAGAGGTCATGTTTGACGGTACCTTGGACTATTTTCAAAAACACAAACTCAGCCTGATGGCATGGTCGCCCTTGGGTGGCGGAACGCATATAAAGAGTATTGTGGAAAATGAGCTTGTAAAAACACTGGCTAAAAAATATGAGCTGTCAATAGGAGATCTGCTTCTATGCTGGCTGCAAAACCATCCAGCCCCTATTGTGCCTGTTATTGGCACTATGAATCCTGATAGAGTAAAATCAGCCACAAAAACATTAGGAATTGCAATGGATAGTGCTGACTGGTTTCAGTTGCTGGAAATTACCAGAGGTAGAGAAATAGCCTAAAAGTTTTTAAGCTGAATTTTCATTCAGCACTACAATTGTAAAAGAATAACTAAAGGCCGAACTTTGTGTTTTTATTTCACAAGGCACTAATATCTGCATGACAAAATCACAAGGAGTTTTAGAGAAAGAACCAGTTGACAATACCGGTTACGACTCCATAGAAATCATCGGTGCACGTGAGCATAACCTCAAAAATATTAGCCTCACCTTTCCAAGAAATAAGCTTGTAGTTATTACAGGTATTAGTGGAAGCGGTAAGTCTTCATTGGCATTTGACACTATTTATGCGGAAGGTCAGCGAAGGTATATGGAGAGCTTTTCTGCCTATGCCCGGTCCTTCATCGGAAATTTAGAAAGGCCAGATGTTGATAAGATCAATGGCCTAAGTCCTGTTATCTCCATTGAGCAAAAGACAACCTCTCGTAATCCAAGATCTACAGTAGGAACGGTAACAGAAATATATGATTTTCTAAGACTGCTCTATGCCCGGGCAGGTGAAGCGGTTTCTTATATTACGGGCGAGAAGATGATAAGGCAGTCAGAAGATCAGATTCTGGATCACATTCTGAATAACTTTGATGGTCAGAAGCTGACCATTTTAGCCCCAATTGTTAAAGGTCGAAAGGGTCATTACCGAGAACTTTTCCAGCAAGTAAGAAAGTCAGGATATACCAAAGTTCGTGTTGATGGTGAGATGATGGAGCTTGTTCCAAAAATGCAGGCAGACCGTTATAAAACGCACGATATAGAAGTAGTTGTTGACAGGATAATAGCCAAGGCTGATGACAGGTACCGCATAAGTCAATCATTAGGTACTGCTATGAAGGAGGGTAAAGGAGTGATAATGCTGCTTGACCAGAATAATGAGATTCATCATTTCTCTAAATACTTGATGGATCCAAAAAGCGGGATTTCTTATGACGAACCAGCACCTAACAACTTCTCATTTAACTCCCCATATGGTGCATGTCCAAAGTGTAATGGGTTGGGCGTTACCGAAGATATTACAGAAGAATCAGTAATTCCAGATAGAAACTTAAGCATTAGCCGAGGAGGTATTTTGCCACTGGGTGAGTTTAGAGACATATGGATTTTTAAGAAAATTGAAGCTATACTAAAACGTAACAAGGTAAATCTCACTACTCCAATAAAAAATATACCTGAAGAGGTACTTCATATTTTACTTTATGGTGATGATGTGCCAGTTGCAGTTAGTTCGGTTAAGTATCCCGGTACGGACTGGAATACCAAGTTTGAAGGCATTATTCACTTTTTAGAGAAGCAGCGAGAAGGTGGGTCGGAAAAGATTCAGCAATGGGTGAATGACTTTACAATAGTTCAAACTTGCAGCGAGTGTAACGGTATGCGCCTTAAAAAAGAGTCACTGCATTTCCTTATTGATAATAAGAATATTGCTGAACTAGCCTTGTTTGATATTCAAACCTTAAGGACTTGGTTTGATGGATTAGAGTCCAGACTGAATGAAAAACAGAATAGAATTGCTGAAGAAGTTCTGAAAGAAATAAGAAAGAGAATAGGCTTTCTTTTAGATGTAGGCCTTGATTACTTGCATTTGAATAGGCCGCTGAAAACCCTTTCTGGAGGAGAGGCACAAAGGATCAGACTTGCTACCCAAATCGGAACGCAATTAGTTGGGGTTTTATATATACTTGATGAACCAAGTATTGGATTGCATCAGAGAGATAATGTCAAATTAATAAAGGCTTTAAAAGACCTTCGCGATTTGGGCAACTCTGTGATAGTTGTGGAACATGATCAGGAAATGATGATGGAATCTGATTATGTTATTGACATTGGTCCGGGTGCGGGTCGCCACGGAGGTCATGTGGTTGCCCAAGGAACGCCAGAAGAGTTTTTAAAGCTCAATAGCACGACAGCCCAGTATCTGAAGGGTACCAGAAAAATTGAAGTTCCGAAAGAAAGAAGAAAGGGAACTGGTAGTCATCTTAAATTAAAAGGTGCGGCAGGTAATAATCTTAAGAATGTAAATCTGGACATACCATTAGGAACACTCACATTGGTGACAGGAGTCTCAGGAAGTGGGAAATCAACACTAATTCATGATACCTTATTCCCCATTCTCAATCAGAAGTTTTACCGCTCCAGAACCGAGCCTCTTGAGTATAAGAAAGTGGAAGGCCTTGAGCATTTAGATAAAGTTATTGAGGTGGATCAATCGCCCATTGGCCGTACTCCACGTTCTAACCCGGCTACATACACCGGAGTGTTTACAGATATAAGATCTTTATTTTCCGATTTGCCAGAAGCAAAAATCCGTGGCTACAAGCCAGGCAGATTTTCATTTAATGTGAAAGGTGGCCGCTGTGAGACTTGTGAAGGCGCTGGACTGAGACTTATAGAAATGGACTTTTTGCCTGATGTTCACATTCCTTGTGAAACCTGCAAAGGGAAAAGGTATAACCGCGAGACCTTAGAAGTTAGATATAAAGGTAAGTCAATATCTGACGTGCTAGAGATGACTGTTGAAGAGGCAGTTCATTTCTTTGAACACCTTCCTAAAATTGTTCGCAAAATAAAGACACTTCATGAAGTTGGCCTTGATTACATCTCACTTGGGCAGCATGCTACTACACTGTCTGGAGGGGAAGCTCAACGTGTGAAACTCTCTACTGAGTTGTCTAAAAAGGACACTGGTAAAACGCTATATATTCTTGATGAGCCAACTACCGGCTTACACTTCCAGGATATCCAACACCTGCTTGATGTTCTAAATACATTAGCAGATAAAGGAAATACGGTCTTGATTATTGAGCACAACATGGATGTTATTAAAGTAGCAGATCATATTATTGATCTTGGCCCAGAAGGTGGTGCAGGTGGTGGTAAAATAGTTTGTTCTGGGTCGCCAGAACAGATAATTAAAAATAAAAATAGTTACACAGCACGTTTTTTAGCTAAAGAATTGGCCTAAAAATCGCCCTACTTTTGCCTTTTTGTTACGATGTTTAATATTTTTTTATAGATTTCATTTTTATTAAAAAGTTAACATCATGCTTAAATCACTTTTTAAACTATGTTCAGCGGTAACATTACTGCTTGTTTTTTCCTCAATGGCTACAGCCCAAAGTCAGGGAGACACCTTTGCCGCTGCCAAAGCATCTAAGTCAGCCAAATGGGTTTTAACCTATTCAGAGGCACCAGGCTTCGCGTCAAAAAATGCCTCTGGTCAAATGACTGGTATCTGCGTTGATATCATGACGAAATTTCAGGAGTATGTTCAGGAAAAGCATGGCATCAAGGTTTCGATGAGTTACAATGCCAAGAATCCTAATGATTTCACAAAATTTTTGGATGAAGTAAAAAATTCAAAGGGAGGTGTATTCGGACTGAGTAATACCACCATAACCACGGCCAGAAAAAGTATTTATAATTTCAGCCCAGCCTATATTACCAATATTGGTATGATCTTGACAAATAGCAACGTACCAACCATGACGCAGCTATCTGATATATCATCAAAATTTGCAGGCATGACTGCTGTAACCATAAAAAATTCAACTAATGAAAAGCGAATTCTTGATATTAAGAAGCAATATTTCCCTTCTATGAAAATTGAATATGTACCTTCTTTCGCTAAGGCTATGGATGCGATTGCTGCAGATTCGAAGAAATTTACCAATGTAGATTTCACCTATTACTTTGAGGCAATTCAAAATAGGAAGTCAGTAAAAAGACACCCAGGTGGAGATGACAAAACTGAGGAGTTCGGAATTATTATGCCTAAATCTAATGACTGGTCTCCTATCCTTGCAGAGTTTATG
The DNA here is from genome assembly GCF_009711525.1 of Fulvivirga lutimaris. Taxonomy (GTDB): domain Bacteria; phylum Bacteroidota; class Bacteroidia; order Cytophagales; family Cyclobacteriaceae; genus Fulvivirga; species Fulvivirga lutimaris. The sequence continues at coordinate 12,898 of NZ_SMLV01000355.1, read as the reverse complement.
AATGGTGGATTTCTTGAAAGTGTTGAATACAAAAAGATTATATCTAACAATTTAGGTCAGTCGGCCATGAAATTCTTCGATACTTTGAAGTAGAAGGATGTTACGATAAGAGATAATAAAAATGCCGCTGATCAGCGGCATTTTTATTATCAAACCAAAACCTTAAAACTCATCAACTATGAATTAATGATGTAATAGTATAAAGCTTAAAACTAAAAAAAGAGTTCCTTATATTACCGAATATATTTTCCTGATTTTCAATACATTCACATCACTTGCATGTAACTTAACATCGCCAAACAAAAAGGTGAATTGAACCAAAAAAGTGCAAGTAAATGGTACCAGTTCCTAAATCATCAAACCCAAGAATTATTATTATAGGCGGAGGCTTTGCCGGAGTTAAGCTCGTCAAAAAATTAAAAAGCCTCCCTGTTCAAATTGTTCTTTTTGATAGGAATAATTATCACACATTTCAACCACTCCTCTACCAGGTGGCAACGGCAGGCCTGGAGCCTGACTCAATTGCTGATCCGCTAAGAAAGCAGCTGGAACCTGTTAAGAACTTCTTTTTTAGAATGGGTGAGGTTTACAAAATCAACCCCGAAGAAAAAATCATTGAGACAGAGATTGGACCATTGGATTATGATTATCTGGTGATAGCCACAGGCTCGAAAACGAGTTACTATGGTAATCAATCTATAATGCAAAATGCCTTTCCATTAAAGCAGATTCCGCAGGCGCTCGATTTAAGAAGTCATATCCTGCAGAATTTTGAGGCGGCCACAATATCAAATGACAAGGAGGAGATAAATTCCAGAATGAACATTGCTGTTGTTGGAGGTGGGCCAACTGGTGTGGAGGTTTCTGGGGCGTTGGGAGAACTGAAAAAAAACATCTTACCTAAAGATTATCCTGAGCTGGATTTTGATCAGATGCATATTACTCTGCTTGAAGGTTCTAGCAGATTACTTGGTGGGATGTCTGAATTTGCCTCAAACAAAGCTTTGAAGTACCTGAAGAAGTTTGATGTTAATGTTCAGTTGAATACGCTGGTAGAGTCTTATGATGGTACTGTTGCCAAACTCAACAACGGCAAAGAAATTAAAACACATACCTTAATTTGGGCGGCTGGTGTTGAAGGAAATTTCCCTGAAGGACTTCCATCAACGGTGGTTGAAAGAGGTCGTCTATTGGTTGATCATTTTAATCAGTTGGAAGGTGCCAAAGACATTTTTGCAATTGGAGATATTGCCTTGATGAAGGGAGAGGGGTATGAAAAAGGTTTTCCTATGCTGGCGCCAGTGGCTATTCAGCAGGGGGATCATTTAGCCAAAAATTTTAAAAAACTGCTTGCAGGAAAGGAACTGCAGCCTTTTAAGTATATGGATAAGGGTTCAATGGCAACTGTTGGTAGAAATAAAGCTGTAGTAGACCTTCCTGGTAATTTACGATTCGGGGGCTTTTTTGCATGGCTTATTTGGATGTTTATTCACCTTATATCAATTATTGGATTTAGAAACAGGCTTATAGTTTTTAGCAACTGGGTGTGGAATTATTTTACTTATGACAAAGGCACACGACTGATCATTCGTAAGTTTGTCCCGAAAAATAAGAAAGAATAATGGCCAAGAACAGTCAGTATATAATTGGACTTATCATGATCGCCTTTTCAGGCTATCAATTATTCATAACTGAATACTGGGAGTTTGCGCTTTACATTTCGGCAGGCCTGGCGTTTGTTGTTATGGGTATGATTAAGAATGAGGTTTTTCCTGATCACAAAAAACTAATGACTATTCTTTCCTGGGTGCTCATTTTCATTGCGGGCTTTTTGTTGCTCTTTCTGGCTCGAACGGATTATTAACCCCTTCAAAATTCTATTTATCCCATTGATAAAAAAATAATTACCTGCTAGACGGTTTTTACCTAATTTTAACATTTGATTAGGAGAAACTTTGAATAAGCTCAAACTATATTGGTCATTGCAGATTGGAGGTTGGTTTGCTTTTGCATTCGTGCAGACCTTAGGCTTCTTGCTGTTTGGCGATAATAAGATATCTGCCTTTCAGATTTCTTTTTGGGTTCTGGAGGCCTTGGTTTTTCTAATAAGCACTCACTTATTTAGAAACTTCGTAATTGCTAAAAATTGGCTGGCACTTAATATGGCCAGTCTGATTCCACGCATTGTGGTGTCTGTGTTTGTGCTTGCAGTTGCTGTTTACGTGCTAAGGATGCTGATTTCGGTGCCACTTGGTATGTATAGCCCAACTATTGCGTGGAGTTTTTCTAACCTGTTAGGTCTATCTTCAGTTTATGCGTTGATCTTCTTTCTCTGGTCAGTCTTATATTTTATTTACCACTATTTTGAGCGCTATAATATTTCACTAAAGCATCAGGCGGCCATTAACGAGATTGAGCTTAATAACTTGAGGTCTCAGCTTAACCCACACTTTATATTTAATGCATTAAATAGTATCAGAGCTTTAGTTGATGAAAATCCAAAGAAGTCAAAGCACTCTATAACTCAGCTGAGTAATATCCTACGTAACTCGTTGGTTTCAGATAAAAAGACAGTTACCAGATTTGATGAGGAGCTCAAGATAGTTAAAGATTACTTAGGTCTTGAAACCATAAGATTTGAAGAAAGACTGAAAACGAGTTTTGATATACATCCTGACTCCAACATGTTTTTTGTACCACCGTTAATGCTTCAGACTTTAGTTGAGAATGGGGTGAAACATGGTATTTCAAAATTGAAGGAAGGAGGTAGCATAAATTTGAAAACCATCGTAGAAGAAGATAAATTTAAGATACAAATTAGAAATAGTGGTATCTTTAAGCTTAACGGTACCTCTAGAAATAAACCAGGACTAGGTTTGAAGAACACGCGACAAAGATTGGAATTGCTTTTTGGTGATAATGCGTCTCTTCAAATTTTCAACGAGTCGCCTAACGTAGTTTTAACAGAATTAATCATTCCACAGAATAAATATGAGAGCACTAATAGTTGATGATGAAAGGTTAGCAAGAAAGGAACTAAACACGCTACTTCAGGAATATGATAATATTGAAATAATAGGTGAGGCAGCTAATGTTGATGAGGCTTATGAAATGATCAATGAGCTTTCTCCAGATCTTCTTTTTCTTGATATTCAGATGCCGGGCAAGACAGGTTTCGAGCTTTTAGAGATGTTGGATGAGGTGCCCAAAGTCATTTTTACCACTGCCTATGATGAGTTTGCTTTAAAGGCATTTGAAGTAAATGCTCTAGACTACTTGCTTAAACCTATTCAGGAAGATAGATTGAAGGATAGTATATCTAAACTGCCTGAAGCAACAGCCAAACCAAAACCAGTAGAGACAACAGAGAAGAAATTAGGTTTGGAAGATCAGGTGTTTGTTAAAGATGGCGATAGATGTTGGTTTGTAAGCCTTTCCAATATCAGGGTTTTTGAATCTGATGGGAATTATATCAAAGTTTACTTTGACAACAACAGACCAATGATTCATAAATCACTAAATGCTTTAGATGAAAAACTTGATACAAGAAGTTTCTTCCGCGCTAGCCGAAAGCATATTATAAATTTAAGCTGGGTTGAAAGCATTGAGCCGTGGTTTAACGGTGGCTTGATGGTAAGACTAAAAGGTGGCGATAAAGTGGAAGTAAGCAGACGTCAGGCAGCGAAGTTCAAAGACATGATGAGTTTATAATTAGCCCTGAGAAAGCTTTTTGATAAACTCAATTAGTTCGGCTTCCACATTCCAGTCTTTAGCTAATTTAAGCATTGCTGTGGCTTCCAACTCGGTAACATAGCCTTTTAGATTGTTAGCCTGCCAAACCATATCGATGTACATGACCCTTTTTTCCTTGGGATAATCACCAACCACATCGTTAAGATATTCTCGGGCTCTTTCAAATGAGTTGAAATAATCCTTTGCGATGAATTCATTTGCCCACTCCAGCTCCTCATGACCATCAAGTTCATCAGCCGTAGCATCTAAATTCTCTCTTTCATCATCATCTAAGCCATGATAATGAAAAATGACTGACTTTAGTAGTAAGTAGGCTTTCTTTTCTTCGCTGGTCATAAACTCTAAATTATTCCAATTTTTTTAAAAACGAAGAATTTTATAGGGGTTTTAAATTATAGAGCACAGGTCTGCTTGGGCTGGCGTCTATTTCCATATTAAGTACCTGAAGGTTAAGTAAATAAAGGCCATCTTCAATACTGTCATCAACATATATTAATTCAGTTACCGTGCACGACTTCCTTATTCCTTCAGGTATATTCCAAAAAGCCCGATGAGCGAGCAGTGCACCGCCATCAACCTCTTTATCTAAAGAGGGTAAATCAATAAGCAGATGCTTCACGTTTTCCTCTTTAAGCTTTTCAGCAATCCGATGGTCAAGATAAGGTGGATTCGTACCCGAATATTTTCTGGTTAGTTTGCTTTTATCATTAGGTGAGCTCCTGATAATAACGGCATCGGTCTTGAATTTCCTCTTTTTCAAATAATCTTCAAATTTCAGCAACTGATCTTCTCCGGATTGAGAAATATCTAAAGTGATTAGCTCAGCTATAAAATGAAATGAAGATAAAAGGGTATTTATATTATCTGATTCATCAGCGCTTAAATGCCCAAAAGATTCGGTATGGGTGCCATTGCCATGCGGGGTTAATCGTACTTCCTTATAATTAACAGATCCTCCGAGGGCAACACTACCCACAAAGTCACCACTTTTTATTGTCTTAAACTCTACATCCGAGGCGTAGTAGCAGTTGGGGTTTTCTTCTCCATTTTTTAGTGGAATAGATATATCTATTGGCTCATTAAGATCAGCTTGAAATTTTTGTTGATGGTGAAAGATTTCAATTTTCATTTTAGTCAATTAAGAACATGTCTGAAGATATTTTATCAGCCAGTAGTTTTCCTGCAGTGGTTAATATTAAGTTATTCTTCTCAGTATATGCCAGCTCATTAGTTAAAAGTGAATTAATATAATCCGTATCATTTCGATAGCCAAACCCTTCTAGCTTTTTGAGATTAATACCCCACTTGGTTCTGATGGCAGTTAATATGTAATCATTGATAATATCATTTTTTGACAAATACTCAATGTCATAAGGTATAGTGCCCTCAGCTAATGAATTAATATATTTCTGATTATTACGAATGTTATACTGTCTGCTTTCCAGGTTATAAGAGTGAGCGCCCGGGCCAATCCCTAAATAAGCTTTCTGCTGCCAATAGGAAGTGTTATGATTAGAATAAAATCCATCTCGACAAAAGTTAGAAACTTCATACTGCTCAAAACCATGTTGGTTGAGCATACTTATCATGGTATCAAATTGTGCTGCAGAATAGTCATCTTCAACAGGTTTTAATTGTCCTTTTTTGGCCCATTTCCCAAAGGCTGTCTGAGGCTCAATGGTTAGGCAGTAGGCCGAAATATGTTCTGGATTCATTGCAATTACTTTATCCAAGTCCTCTAGCCATTTTTTATGATCCCTGTTTGGAATTCCATAGATAAGGTCAATACTGATATTTTCGAAACCTGCATTTCTTGCATGTTCCATACAATCTAAGGCCTGCACTCTGTTATGAGCTCGATTTAGAAATTTCAAAACTTCATCATCAAAGGACTGGATTCCTATACTTAACCTATTGATTCCTATTGATTTCAATGCTTCAAGTTGCCTTTCAGATAGATCATCAGGGTTGGCCTCTAATGTTATTTCTGGGCGAGCTGTTACATTATAATTAGCAGAAAGGGTGTCTAATATGTCATTAAGCTCTGAGGCTTCTAACATTGATGGTGTACCACCTCCAAAATATATTGTATGTATGGGTTCATTTAAGTAATTCTTTTGAAGCACTAATTCCTGCTTAATGGCTTCAATCATCAATTGCTTATTTTTTAAATTAGTACTGAAGTGAAAGTCACAATAATGACATGCCTGCTTACAAAAAGGAATATGAATATATATACCTGCCAAGTGATTACATTTGGGTTGACTTCAAAAATACTTCAATTCTTGCCAAAGCATTTCCTTTTAATATTATTGTTTTTTCTAAATGCTGAGCTATTATGTGCCCAGCATAATATCATTCATTTTGAGGGGGAAGGCGCTCAGTTTACTAAAGATATTGAAAACCTAAAGGCAATTGAAGATTCATCTCGGTTGGTTTATGAACTGAATGATATTATTCAGTTATATCGTACCAGCGGCAATTTATTGGCCAGTTACAGTATCAATAGAAATACAACGGGTTTTGAGGTGATAGTGAATCCGGGGGTTAGATATGACTGGGCTGCTTTAAAGAAAGGCAATGTTCCAGAGCTCATTTTATCCAAATCAGGTTTTCGGCAGCGGTTCTTTACGGACAAACCTTTCAGAGTAACTGAATTAAATAAATTATTTCAACGAGTGCTCGGTGAAAGTCAGAATTCTGGGCTTCCTTTTGCTGCGATTAAGCTTGATTCTGTCCAAATACAAACTGACGAAATATCAGCTGTTTTAAATTATTACTCTGGTCCTGAAATTCGTTTTGATTCTATTTCAATAATGGGCACTCAAAAAGTGAAAAAATCATGGCTTTCAGCTTATTTGGGCATCAGGCAAGGTGAGTTTTTCAACCAAAAAAAGGTAGATGAAATTGGTTTAAGAATATCAGAACTTACATTTCTTAATCTTGAGTCTGTGCCTGTTGTCACATTTCAAAATGAAGAAGGAATTGTTCATCTAGAGCTTTCTGATGTAAAATCAAACTATATAGATGGTATTGTAGGTTTTCTACCTAATGAGCAAGAGGATGGAAGGCTGTTGATTACAGGTCAGTTGGACTTGTCTCTGGATAATATTTTTAGTTCTGGAAAAAGGTTAGGCCTTCAATGGCAAAGCTTAAAAGCCAGGTCACAAACTTTGGAGGCCCAATATTTCCAACCAAACATTTTCAAATCGGCCATCAACTTTGAAGCAAACTTTAACCTACTAAAAGAGGATACCTTATTTCTAAACCGTGAAGCTGAGCTTGGCTTTAACATGAAACAGGCTAAAGGTTCTTTATCTATTTTCTACCGGAATAGAAATATGTCTGTTCTAACCAATGAAGTTATAGATAACGATCTGGCAGATATTAATTTGGACTATTATGGTCTAAGGTACCGATACAATAAATGGCCCATAAGGGGCCTGAAGAAACGAGGGTTAGGCTTTCAATCAGAAGTGGCAATTGGCAATAAGGCAATCGGAGAAAACAGGAATCTTGATGCAGGGGTTAAGGATGCAATAGAGGAAAGGAGTATTCAATATTTAGTTAAAGGTAGAATTACAAACTCACTATGGATGGGAAAGTATTTTGTTTTGTATAATGGAATATCATATTCAAGAATATTTAATGACTATCTGTTTAAGAATGACCTGATGCGGGTTGGTGGCTTGAAAACAATTAGAGGGTTTAATGAAAACTTCTTTTTTGCATCTGAAGCGGCTATTTCAAATATGGAGCTGCAACTTCATTTCCAAAGCAATTCTTACATATTCATGTTTTATGATCAGGCTATTCTTAAGAACTCAATCTTAGAATTGAGCCAAGAAGACCAACCTCTGGGTATAGGTCTAGGTCTTGCCTTACAAATGAATACTGGCCAGCTTAACCTGGCCTATGCGCTTGGAAAATCTGTAGATCAGGAGCTTGATTTAAATCTCTCCAAATTTCATTTCGGTTATGTAGCCAGATTCTGATAACTTAGAAGCCAAATTAGTAGCCATTGAGAGTTTTACTTTACATTATCATTTTACTCACCTTTTCTGAAAGTGCCTTTTCTCAGACCGATACTGTTTTGGTTAAAGACTTCAGTAAAGAGTGGTATTTTTTTGATGGTGATAAACAACTACCACTTGTTAGAAAATCGGACTTCAAGGGGAATATTGTTACACTAAATATAGATAAGCGTGATTATGAAGATGCCTTATTATCAATTCAATCATCGCAGGAGATTTCACTTTTCGTTAACGGAAGGTTGATAGATGTTTTTTCTGATAAGATGGATCTTGATTTTCATGAATTGGGAGGGGAACAATATATTGTGTCTCTTTCAATTTATTCAAAGACTCTGAACCCTTATCTATTATCTACAGGAGCTTATAAGGTTATCAATGGTAATTTGGATCCGTTAAAAGACGATGTAGTGGTAGTTAACCCTAGATCAAGTGACTCTTTTTTTAACTTCCTTATTTCTTCGCTGGTTCTTCTTGGAGTTTTCTTTGCCATTTTAATGAACAGATTTCCAAAGGTGATTTCTGAGTATTTTCGACTTTCCAGAGCTGTTTCCCCAAGAGAGTTAGATGAAAACTTATTAAAAAGCAGGCCCTTGGTGGCAAGTAACATGTTTGTTTATGCTTTTCTCAGCTTGGTAATAGCGTTTAATGTTCTTGGGCTTGTGAATATTTCTGGGGCATTGCCTCAAATGGAGATATTTCACCCATCAAGTTTTGGTCAGGCCATGTGGTCATGGTTGCAAATATCGGTGCTTGTGTTTGGAGCCATTTTTTTGAAACTCATTGTGGTAGGTTATTTCGCCAGTCTATATAGTTTACAAGGCTTTATAAATAGCCATTTTTATAATTTTACCAGACTACTTTTAATGATTGCCTCCTTTGTGCTGTTGCTAATTACATTTTTCCAGTTAGGGGGTTTTCATCTCGAAGCTGCCACCTATTACAATATGTATATCGCTGCTATATTTTCACTTACACTGCTCTCAGTTATTATTTACCTTAAATTATTGAGCTCAGCACCTTTTAAAAATCTACATTTATTTTCATACCTTTGCGCCACAGAATTGATCCCTTTTGTAATAATTCTGAGTTTAGGAATAAATAAATCATTCTAACAACAGGTAAATCGTTGATTGCTGATATGACAGATCAAGTGAAAGAGAGGATGCGCGAAGTTAAGAGTATCCTGGTTTCTCAACCAAAACCACAAGACGAAAACTCACCTTACTTTAAACTAGCCGAAAAATACAATCTAAAGGTAGACTTTAGACCATTTATTCAGGTAGACCCAGTTTCTATTAAGGAGTTTAGGAAACAGAAAATTGATATACTTAATCATACTGCGGTAATTTTTACCAGCAGGAATGCAGTGGATCATTTTTTTAGTATTTGTCAGGAGCTAAAAATAGAAATGCCTGCAGATATGAAATACTTCTGTATTTCAGAACAAACAGCTAATTATCTTCAGAAGTACATAATTATCAGGAAGAGAAAAATCTTCACAGGTCATCGTACGGCTGAAGATTTGATCGAGATTCTTAAAAAGCATAAGAATGAAAAGTATTTATTCCCATGCTCTGATATTAGAAAAGATGATATCCCCGAATTCTTAAATACGAATGGGTTTAAATATTCTGAAGCTATTATATATAGAACAGTGGCGAGTGATTTAAGTGATCTGGAGAATGTTTATTATGATATTCTGGCGTTTTTTAGCCCTTCAGGAATTAATTCATTGCTTATTAACTTTCCTGAATTTAAGCAGAATGTTACCAGAATTGCGGCATTTGGACCAACAACTGCGAAAGCAGTAAGAGATGCTGGTTTAGAGCTGGATATTGAAGCTCCTTTACCAAATGCTCCATCCATGACAGGTGCTATTGAACTCTATATTAAAAAGGCTAATGGTTTAAAATAATGTAATTAACATTGCTATTTCTTTATTTTAACTTTAATTTTTTGCCTTTTAAAGCTAACTGTTTGAATCTATTGTCAAAAATATCTTATATTTAAGACTGCTTTTGACTTTTTATATGCGCAAAATTATTTTTTACATATGGTTAGGGGCCAATTTTTTTAACGTTCAGCATGCGTTGGCTCAACAAGATGCACAGTTCTCATACTATATGAAGAACATGTTGTATTATAATCCAGCTTTTGCCGGTTCGGAAGGAATTACCCAAATAACGCTTCTTCATAGAACGCAGTGGGCAGGCTATGCTTCTACTTTTGATGATGGAGGTGCCCCTCAAACTCAGGTGTTTAGTGTTACCACTCCTATATATAAGTTTAGAAGTGGTTTTGGAGCTCATATAGTTAATGACAATCTAGGGCCATTAAATAACCTAGAAGTTCAAATGTCCTATGCCTATCATTTAGGTATTAAGAATTCTAAGTTGAGCTTTGGGTTAAGAATGGGCGTTTTTTCTCAGTCTATTGATTATGACCAATACAGAGCAATTCAGCCTGATGATCCCGCATTAATAGACAAAAGTGGTAAGGAGTCTCAGGTAAGACCTGATATGGCGTTAGGTGTGTATTTTAGATCAGAGAAGTATTATGTTGGCGGTTCATTTAATCACGTATTAAAGTCAGAGTTTGATTTTGGAGTGAACAATGTTAGAAATGCCCTTGAAAATCATGCATACTTAACCTTAGGTTATATTCACAATGTTAATTTTGATTTAAAGCTTTCTCCATCTATGATGGTTCAAACTGACTTTAATGAGTATAGTTTCATTATCGGTGGATTGGCTTACTATAAAGACACCATGTGGGGTGGCGCATCCTTTAGACAAGGGGATGACGTGAATATTTTATTGGGATACAATTTTTTGAAGGATAAGTCGTTGAGCTTTGGCTATTCCTTCGGTTATGTGATCAAGGATCAGGATGCGAAACAGGCAACAACACATGAAGTGTTGTTAAGTTATCAATTGCCTGTTAACCCTGGAACTGGTAAGAAGGTAGTACGAACTCCAAGGTTTAGACATTAACAAATGAAAAATTTTGGATTTAGTAATAAATTATACAATTTGTAAAATAAATTTTAAATTTTCGAAGGCTGAAAATCCTTAATCAAAGATTTTAAATAGATTTTTTTTTATATATTTCCACTTTGAAATTTGAACTAAACTGGTTGGCTTTAACTGAATGGTAGTTAAAGGATTAAAGATAAAGTGTTATGCGTATACTAATTAGGAGATTCTTCTATTCGTTGGTGTTGTTATCATCAGCATTATTGGGAGGTTGTGGTCTTCTCGGCCTAGGTGGCGGAGGCGGTGGTGACCAAGGGGAGTTGGTAGGTGTACCTGGCCGTGAAGGTTGGGTGATGGTGCAGCCGTATGGAATGATGCCTATTCCTGCTGGTACCTTTCACATGGGACAGGCAGATGAAGATCCTGCTTCAACACAAATAAACTTCAACAAGCAAATTACTATCGGTCAGTTCTATATGGATGATACCGAAATTACTAATAATGAGTACCGTCAATTTATTGATTTATTGATGCAAGACTCTATAAGTGTATTGGGAGAGGACAAAATCATGTCTGACTATTATCCTGATACTACAGTATGGGTTAAGGATTTTGCTCACCATATGGGTGATCCTGTTATGGATTATTATTACTGGCATCCTGGTTATGATGACTATCCTGTTGTTGGTGTTGACTGGGAAGCTGCGGTTTATTTCTCTGAGTGGAGAACTGCATACTGGGCTGACTATAGAAGAAGTGTTGGAGAAGTGCCAATGCCTTCATTCCGTCTTCCTAATGAGGCTGAGTGGGAATATGCTGCAAGAGGTGGTAGAGATATGGCTAAGTATCCTTGGGGTAATCCATACATAAGAAACTCGAAAGGTTGTATGCTAGCGAACTTTAAGCCGGGTAGAGGTAACTTCTACGATGACGGTTTTGCTTACGCAGCACCTGTAGCTTCTTATTTTGCTAATGATTATGGATTGTATGACATGGCTGGAAATGTATCTGAATGGTGTCTTGATGACTTCAATCCGGCATCTGTTCCTTTAGTATGGGATTTGAACCCTCAATATATTGAGAAAAGAACTGATCCAAATCATCCTAAATATAATCCTGACATTATACCTAAGAAGGTAATTAGAGGAGGGTCATGGAAAGATGTGGCTTACTATTTAGAGACAGGAACAAGAACATTCGAATTTAAAGATTCAACTAGAGCATATATAGGATTCAGAAATGCTATGACTCACTTAGGTAGATCATCAGGAGCTGAATTTTAAATTTGATTTTATCAACCAATTAGATTAAACTTAACTAGTATTAAATTAAAACCTTAAGACAATGAGTAAAAAGAAAGGCGGATTTGCAGAACTTATGTATAAGACCATTATGCCTAAGGTATATGGTATAGGTGCTGCCGTTGTAATTATCGGTGCATTATTTAAAATACTTCACCTTCCTGGTGCCAATGAAATGCTTATGATTGGTTTATCTGTGGAAGCTGGAATTTTCTTCTTAAGTGCATTTGAGCCACCACACGCTGAACCAGATTGGTCAAAAGTATATCCTGAATTAGCTGAAGACTATGATGGACCTACTGCTGCACCTAGAATTTCAAACAAAGCTGCATCTGGTGCTTCACCATCTCAAGAAATTGATAAGATGTTAGAGAAAGCTAAAATTGGCCCGGAATTGATCGATAGCCTTGGAAAAGGTATGAGAAATATGGCTGAGTCAGCTTCTAAAATGTCGAATCTTGCTGATGCTGCAGTAGCTACTAATGATTACGCTAAAAATGTAAAAACCGCCTCTCACTCATTATTAGAAATGAATAAATCATATGCTACTACTGCTAATGCAATGGTAGAAATGGCAAATGCATCTAAAGACGCAAAAGAATATCACTCTCAAATTCAAAACGTTACCAAAAATCTTGGTGCATTGAATGCAGTTTACGAAATGGAGTTAAAGGATTCTGACAGTCACGTGAAAGCTATGAACAAGTTTTACACGAATATGGCTCAGGCTCTTGAAGGAATGACAAGTGCTGGTGAAAATACCAAGCGTTTTGCAAGTGAGTTGGATAAACTTACTGGTAATTTAACATCTCTTAATAATGTATACGGCAATATG
>NZ_SMLV01000051.1 GCF_009711525.1 Fulvivirga lutimaris | reverse complement strand
AGATGACCAGTCATTTCTTCCTGTTAATGTTAAATACAGATAATCGTTATAACCCAATACCACATTGGTGTAAACAGCATAAAGTCTTCTTAGCGAAGAAAAGTCTTGGTTGACAATTTGAGTAGAAGTTGCATCAGTCAAATTCAAACCGGTAGAAATGATATTTGCTCCAGTTACTCTTCTTCTTGTTAACTCTCTTTGTTGCATGTTCAATCCTAGCAAAGCGTTAACACTTAGGTTACCAAACTCTTTGTTGGCAGTAGCTGTAAAATCATAGTTCTGCTCCAGATAGGATAGATCTTCAGTCCATACTTGTCCGTTAGGAATAAGAAGCCCACCTTTCCTGATGATACTTCTTCTTGAATCATGGTAGGTATTCATACCTCCACGAGCAAGTACAGTTAACCAATCTGTTACATCATAAGAAGCAGTCATACTTCCATAAGCTCTGTTCACTTCACTCGTATAAAGGTTGTATTTTGCAATCCAACGAGGATTATCTAATGCTCTATAAAATACATTGTTGCCATTTACTGGGTTCTCAAATGGAAGATTATTCAAGTCAAAGTTTCTTGGCAAGTAAAATAACCTTGCGAAAATAGAACCTGCTCCAGCACCAATTCCAGCCGCACCGTTAAAATAATCACTGAATGCGCTACCGCCTGACTGTGGAGCCTGTTGGAAGGTATTTGTGTAATTAACAGTCCCTGATAGGAATAATCCATTATCCAACTGACCGTTACCTCCAAAACTCATAGTAGTTCGGCTACTCTCAGCATTAGGAATGTAACTGTCATTGTCCATT
>NZ_SMLV01000114.1 GCF_009711525.1 Fulvivirga lutimaris | reverse complement strand
TACCTACGAATTTAAGCACAGTTAGAATGGGCAGTGTTGATGCCAATGATAATATTTTAACAATAAGTGCATTTAACAAAGGGTTTCACATTGTTGATTACATTGATAATCAGGAGATAAATCATCTCAAACTAAGTCAAAATGCAAAGTCAATAAAGGCGTATAGACTAAATGCAATATTTTTAGATAAGGCTTTAAATAAAAACTTTGTTCATGACCAAACCCTTTAATTAACCTTAAAATATGTATCTCAAGTTATGGTTATGAAAACACTATACTTAATGATTATTGCCATCTTTTTTACATTCCAAATTCTTGCCCAGAATCCAGACGGACAACTATCTGATGTTACTTTTGGTAAAACTGCAATAACTCAATTTTCGGAGTCAATTGAGTCTTCACATAAACCATATTATATAGATGAAAGTTGGTTGTCTGGTGAATTTCAAATATTAAACGGAGTAAAGTTTAGAGATTTGCCAATGAGGTTTAATATGATAGACAATCAGTTGTACTTTAAAGATAGGAATGTTGTTCGCGTAATATCAGCAAGGTTATTAAAAGCTTTCTCTTGGACAAATAGTGAAGGAGAAATTGAATCCTTCATAACGGGTAATACTTTTAATTTAGGCAAGGATGATATTTACAGAATCGAATTAAAAGATTCAGTGTCTTTGTATTCCAGATATTATGTAAAAATCATTAAAGCCAACTATAATGAGGCCTTGTCAGTAGGAGACAAGACAGATCAAATTAAGCTTGTTAAGGAGTATTTTTATCAATTAGGAAATAGTCAGTTGATTATGATTCCTAATAGTCGGAAGAAGGTTAGTGATATTCTGACAGGTAAATATGCTAAGACAGTATCTAATTTTATTAATACCGAAAAACTCAAATTCAAGAACGAAGAAGACTTTTTTGAACTGATTAAATACTGGAACTCGCTTTTCACTAAATCTCTGGAATAATCTATTTCAAAATTAATAGTTTTGATTTCCTTTCTGGTCTACCTTTTGAGTAGTAATTTTCAGGAAAATAGTTCTTGTATTGAATAATAATAAAGCTGCACAGCCCTCTCTCTTATTTCTCTTCAAAACATTTTTGATTATTGGCGTTTCCTCCTTTGGAGGATTTTCAGCTCTTGTAGCCGTTGTTATAAATAAAATGGTGGAGAGAGATAAAAAAATTAGTGAAGATGTAATAATGAATGGTTTTTCATTAGCCTCTGTTTTACCAGGCCCCGTAGCTGTTAATACCGTTGCCTATATTGGTTATCACCTTAGCGGATGGCGAGGTAGTCTAATTGCTGTTTTTTCTGTTATTCTGCCTTCATTTATTCTTGTTGTAATAGCTACACATTTCTATTTAGAATACGGTAACCTTCCTCAGGTAAGGAGCATAATTCAAGGGATTATTCCTGTTATTGTTGCGGTCATTATTTCAGTAGCTTACAATATGTCTCAGAAGAGTGTTAAATCCTGGAAGCATGTCTTAATTCTATTGTTGGGCTTGACAATCCAGTTTTTCTTTAGTGGGTATCTGGTTTTCATCTTGTGCTTATTGGGCAGTGCAGTATTAGGATTATTTTTCTTTAAACAAGAAAGTGTGCCAACTGAGGGGAAGATTGATAAAGCTAAGGTTGATTGGGTTCCTTTATTGTTGTGTATTCTGTTTGCAGCTGTTCTTGGAATAGGAGTTTTAATGCCTGAAAACTTGAATGCTAAGATTTTTGAAGTATTCTCAAAAATTAGCCTTACCCTATTTGGAGGTGGCTATGTGATGGTGCCTATTTTGCAAAGTATTATAGTCGAACAAATGAATTGGTTAACAAATGTTCAGTTTGTTGATGCAATAGCTATTGGCCAGGTTACTCCTGGACCAATTTTAATTAGTGCGGCATTTGTAGGGTATAAGGTAAGTGGACTGTTGGGAGCACTCATTGCTACGATTGGTATATTTGGGCCATCTTCTTTGCTAATGATTGTGTTATCAAGTCGTTTGAAA
>NZ_SMLV01000169.1:1825-3761 GCF_009711525.1 Fulvivirga lutimaris | reverse complement strand
GGAGATACGCTGATAAAAAGCAGGACTTTTGAATACCTGTTTACACCTCAAGCACTAATTCCTCAAAGCAGCTTTTATCCTACCACACAGCTCACCAAACCGCACTGGACGAGCTATGGGTTGGGCTGGTTTCAGCACGATTACAAAGGGGAGAAGGTGGATTTTCACACGGGCAGTCTTGCCGGATTAATTGCTATTAACGGTCAGCTGCGTGATCATAATTTGAGTGTTTATGTCTTTGGTAATATGGATCATGCCGAGCTGCGTCATGCTATTATGTACAAAGTATTTGATCTGTACGCATTGGGTGGTGACCGTGACTGGCACAAAGAGATTTTTGATCTGTATGCAGGCTTTGATAAGGCTAGTAAGGAATATGCCCAAAAGCAGAAAGAGAGTAAAGTAGAGGGCACGAAAACAACGCTGGAGCTAGTGGCATATGAAGGAACCTACAAACATCCTATGTATGGCGAGATCATCATTGCCCAAAAGGATGATATGCTGCATTTAAATTTGAACAACAAGCACAAGGGGCTGTATGAGCACTGGCATTATAATACATTCAGCTATAAGGACGTGTACTCAGGAATGAGTGGCACGCAATTCAACTTCGACATCAGTGATTCGGGTAAGGCTAATGTCCTGAATTTCTTTGGGTTTGAGTTTGTAAAGGAATAAAAAAGGAGAGAGGCTCTACCGACAGGCCTCTCTCCTTGTTCATGATCTTGCCGGACCTGTTCCGGTATCTCTGGATCTGTAGCTAATAAAGAGACCCCCGAACGAGTCGGGGGAGAAATTATTTTCTCAATTATAAATGGCGACAACTACTCTGACGCCACTAAAATTAACTTACAATTTATAAGGCTTGCGATACTTGTAATGCAATTTGGCTTTAGCCACGCCACCTTTATCACCAATAAACTTTTCTTTTAATGGATCCCATTGGATGGTTTGTCCAAGGTCACAGGCAATGTTGCCTAATGTACAAACCGTACAAGAGCTGTGGCCGATTTCTACTGGCACAACAGGATCTACGCGGTCACGGACAGCATTGATGAAGTTTTGTGGATGTGCGATAAGCTGCTCATAAGGAACCTCTTTATCAGAGTTATCTGCAGGCATTAATGAATCATCTGAAGCCAGGTAATGCTCACGAGAAACTTCTAACCAGCCTTTATCACCCATAAACTTCACACCTTTGGTCAATTTGTCATTGAAAGGCTCAGAAGTTACCACAGCGCCACTGGCATATTTAAATTGCATGAACTCAGTTCCATCGCCAATAGGTGCAGCTTCAACCGGACCGTTACGATCCATACCAAGTCCCCACTGAACGATGTCAAACATGTGGGCACCCCAGTCGGTAGTGAAACCACCACCAAATTCTTTATACCAGCGCCAGCCGCCCCAGAACTCTTCATCTTTTGGAGGATTAAGAGAAATAGGAGGGTTTAACTCCTTGTTATAGTGTAAGTTACCGGGCAATGGTCCAAGCCATAAATCCCAATTCAGATCTTCAGGAACGGTCTCAGCAGGGAGGGTGTAAGGAGTAGGGGGCGCTCCTACATACGCATTAACCTTTTCAATTTTTCCCAGCTGGCCAGTCTGAACCATTTTAACGGCATGCTGGAAATTAGGATCTGAACGCTGCTGACTACCAATGCCTAAAACACGGTTGTTATTACGTGTAGCTTTAACCAGCGCCTGACCTTCAGTGATGGTAAATGTCATAGGCTTTTCGAGGTACACATCTTTACCAGCTTCAACAGCTGCAATGGCCACCAAGGCATGCCAATGGTCAGGAGTGGCGATCACCACGGCATCGATGTCTGGTCTTGCAAAAAGGTCCTGATAGCGCTCATAAGTTTTGATTTCAACTTTTTTCTTTTCCTTCTCATAATGCTCATTCAGCACGTTTTCGAAACGGGTACGCTTG
>NZ_SMLV01000169.1:0-1569 GCF_009711525.1 Fulvivirga lutimaris | reverse complement strand
ATTTCTTGATAAAACTCCTCCGCGAGGATTCATAGTTTGTTTTCATAGTTATTAAGTGTAGTTAAAACAGTTAAGTGTTTTAAGTTAAAGTATTTTGACCTGATCAGTGTTATAACATGGTATAAAACTGCATTTAAATGGTTTAAGGCAAGATAATTGGTCTTATTGGGATAAATGACTATCTTGATTAAAACCCGAATCCCAAACACTACTATAAGGGCTTATAAAGGTCTGTAAACCAACCAACTATGATACGGATAGGCATCCTTAGTTTCTTACTCATTTTAACCACCAAAACCATGGCACAGCCTGATTTCTACCATTTGAGCGTGAACAGCGAGAATATCAAATTTACCTGCTACCTGAACGGATTTCCGGTGTATGCTTCTGAAGATGAATATGACGCGATTGTATCACTGCCGGTACAGCTGTTTTTGGTAGGTAAGAACAATACATTGAAGATAGAGGCCGAAGCGTATGATAAAAGCAAGCCCGGAATACTGGAGGCTGATGTAGCGCCATTTTCGCAAGGCGAGATGGTAGATACAGGCGGAATAGACGCTAAGCTAAGCATGGAAGTTACAGATATGAGCAGTAAGGAAATGACCTTTGATAATGAGCGGTTCGATTTCTCAGATTTGCTACTGACGGGTGACCAGCTGAAGGAAGCTGATGTAAAAGCGTTTGGCAAGAAACTGTATGGTTACCTGGTGGCTGGTGATGCCAAAGGCTTTGTAGGAGAAATGGCTGTAAAGATCAGAGACTATGCCGCCACCAATCCATATACAGAAGAGCAAATGCGTGAAGGATTAACACAGCAATTGCAGCAGACATTTTTTAGTCAGAAGCACGATGCTGTGGCTGACGATCAAATTTCTGTGGTGAGTTATAGCGATGGCAGAATTTGGGAGATAAAAATTAGGGGTGAAGAGTTTCTGAAGTACAACGAGGATGGGGGTTCTATGCAGATGCCTGTGTATGTAGGGAGCGTAAAAGGAAAACTGAGTATCGTCCGGTAGGGTGATGTTCTAATAATTTCTATTTAACATAATATAAATTATATAACATAAATAGCAAATTCCGTAATACGAGCGCAGCGAGTATTTAGCATAAATGCAGTTATTCGATACTGCGTAGCAGTTCAATAACGTCAGCATTTATGTTAAGGAATTTGCGGCTCAGCTTTTCTAAATCTTTTTATTCATGATAAATCCAGTTGAGTTATACAACGCCCAGAATAATAACCAGCCCGACCATATTTCAATACGCTCAGTATGACAAGCCAAAAACCTAATGCTCTATTTTTAACTATCCTATACCATAGGCCGGAATTGTGAAAATATGCGATGCACAGCGATTAGGAATTTGAGTCTTTATAAATCGCAACGTCATTCTGAGGATGCTGACAGACTGAAAGGCACGTCAGCAGACGTGAGAATCTCCTGAAAGTGTTATGCATTGCCCCAATCCCGAAGGCTTTCGGGACAAAAGGTCTAGCCAAAATAATCACTTCCACCCGCTGGCCTACGCACACCCCGCTATTTTGCCTTGCAGCCCTCTTAAACAGAA
>NZ_SMLV01000055.1 GCF_009711525.1 Fulvivirga lutimaris | reverse complement strand
GATTTTCATTAATTTTTATATACGTTTCACTTAAATCAATCAGCATCATGAAGAAGTCAATTTTTATAATAATTATTTGCCTGTTTTGCAATCTATCATTTGCACAAAACACTTGGGTAATTGATCCTTCGCATTCTGCAGTAGAATTCGAAGTGTCGCACTTAACAGTATCGTCTGTTTCTGGATATTTTACCTCATTTAATGGTACTGTTACTACAGAAAAAAAGAATGATTTTGAAGGAGCTACAGTCACTGCTAATATTCAAGTAGCCAGTATTACCACCAATAATCTTGAACGTGATAAGCACCTTAAAGAAGATGACTTCTTTAACGCTAAGGCTTTTCCTGAAATAAAATTTAAGAGTACTGCATTTAAGAAGTATGAAGACGGCAGCTATTCGCTATCTGGCATTCTTACCATCCGTGATGTCAGTAAACCTATTGATTTAGACATTGATTTTGGCGGCATTGTCTCCATAGAAAACATGAAACGCGCAGGATTTACAGCAAAAGGATCTATAAATAGATTTGATTATGGACTTAAATGGGATGATGCACTCGACAGCGGTGGACTAATAGTAGGTGAAAAAGTAGATATAATCCTAAAAGTAGAAGCTGTTAAACAATAGGAGATTAAGCAAGCATTGAAGCTATATCTCCTAGTTTCTGATCAGTAAGTGGCTTTGAAATGTAGGTAAGCACATCTGCATTGGCAGCCACTTTTTCTTTATCATTGGAATTGTCTGAACTAGTTAGAACGACTATTTTTATTTTAGATTTTACCTCATCAGACATCAGGGAAAATTCATATAGAAACCTGAAGCCGTCCATAATCGGCATATTTAAATCCAAAAAAAT
>NZ_SMLV01000220.1 GCF_009711525.1 Fulvivirga lutimaris | reverse complement strand
CACCAATGAACCAAAAACACCCAAAACAGTGGAATAAGTTGGAAGTATGTACTTTCTTGTTTCCCTGGCTTGTAAAGGAGCGACAATTATTAAGTCATTTGGCTTTAAATAAAATCCATTTTGCTGTAATAACTCCTCTCTCAAGGTGTTTACATATACTACCTCAGCCTTGCTATCAACCGTTCTAACAACTTTTATTTTAGAACGGTCGGCAAATTCAGTGAGATTACCTGCTAAAATAATTGCGTCAATAATTGTACTATTAGGGTCATAAGTGGTATACCTACCCTCATTATTAACTTCACCTAAAATAGTAAACTGAAAACTTAAAAGTTGTACCCGAACAACCGGAGTTTCAAAATACTTTAGCAAATTTTTTCTTAATTCTGTTTCAGCTTCAGCTATAGTTTTTTCAGACAGTTTAATTTTACCAATATAAGGCAGTTCTAACATGCCTTCGCTATCTAGAATAAAACCTGTTTGCTGTCTATCCAATACTAAACTACTTAATCCACTTCCACTATTGCCACCATTCATATTTCTTTGATTGCTTCCTTCAGTCTGTAATGATTGGTCATATTGATTTAGTCGTCTGATAAGCCCTAGTTGTTCTTCGTAATTCTGCACAAAATCAAACTCCTTGGGCGTTATACTAGCAATACGGATAGAAATCACATCATTTGGTTGAAGCATATATTCTGAAAATTGAGTTTGATAAACTCGCACGGATGAATCTGACTGAGTTACAGCATCTCTTTCTGGCTCATCTTTTTGTAGATAAACAAGGCGTTTATTCGGAACACATGAAGCAAAAAAAAGCCCAACGAGGACTAATAACGTTAGAAATCTACCCATCAGTCTAAAAAATATCCTCTAATTAACATACTGCTTGCCAAGCATCCAAACCTCTTTCAACATCTTTAGGAAGTTTTCCATCTCATTCAATGGTACCATATTAGGTCCATCACTCAATGCTTTTTCTGGATTTGGATGTGTTTCTACGAAAAACCCATCAACACCTACCGCTGCTGCTGCCCTGGCTAAATAAGGTGCAAACTCTCTCTGACCACCTGAAGTGCCACCTTGTCCTCCTGGCTGTTGTACACTATGAGTAGTATCAAACACAACAGGAGCATACTGCCTCATTGTAGGTAAAGCTCGCATATCTACTACTAAATTATGATACCCGAAACTCACACCTCGTTCAGTTAAACAAACGTTGGGATTACCTGAATCTCTCACTTTGTCAACAGCATATTTCATATCTTCGGGAGCCATAAATTGCCCTCTTTTCACTTTGACCATTTTACCGGTTTCAGCTGCTGCAATCAGCAAATCGGTCTGGCGACACAAGAAAGCAGGTATTTGCAGCACATCTGCTACAGTTGCCACCTCTGTGGCTTGATGGCTCTCATGTATATCAGTTACGATAGGAACACCTAATTTACTTTTCACATCAGAAAGCAGTTCTAACCCCTCTTTCATACCTAATCCTCTATAAGAGTTGACAGATGTTCTGTTTGCTTTATCAAATGACGCTTTGAACACGTATTCAATATCCAGGCTCTTGCAAATAGATTGCACCTGTTCTCCAACTTCAAGACATAAGTCCAAACTTTCAGCGGCACATGGCCCCGAAAAAAGCACCAATTTATCACCCCCAAGGCTGATGTTCTCAGTTACTTTAATAGGTTTTATAAACTTTTCCATTAGGTATGGTCTTCAATGATTTGTTTTAATTTTCCTTGCTGAGCTAAAATCATATCCCCTAACTCTCTCAGCACCCCATTTCCGCCACTCTTTTTAGTAATGAAATGAGCCTCATCTTTGACGTAAGAAAGTGCATCAGCTGGGGCAGCCCCCAAACCTACATTTTTAATCACTCTTAAATCAATGATATCGTCACCTATATAGGCTACTTCGTCAAGCTTCAAACCCCGCTCTGCTGCTATATCTTGAACTATCTGAAACTTATCCTTAGCTCCCTGAAAGCAATAATCAAGTTTTAATTCCTGGCACCTTCTTTCAACTAGGGCCGATTCCCTGCCAGTAATTGCTCCAACTACAAAGTCTAACCTTTTCAAATGGCTAATTATTTGACCATCTTTTACATTAAAGGCTTTTATCTCATCACCGCTATTCGTGTATATAATTGAGCCATCGGTTAGTACTCCATCTACATCAAACAAAATGGCCTTTATCTTTTGAGCGCGATTTCGAACCTCTTGAGGTATCTCTTTTAAAATTTTATCCATTGAAGGCTCAAATACTAATCAACAATGATTACTCCTGTTGCTACGAAATTGTATTCTTCTTTTGGTTCTGTAATGGCAGCTATCTCGGCTTCGCTTTTGCCAGCATCTTGAGCATAATGCTGCAAGGTTTCTACGTCAGTGATTTCTTTTACCGTCTCACCTGCAATTATTGCTATCTTACCTTCTGCTCCACTTGTTGGCACAAAGAATCCATAATCTTTAAATGTGACTCTAATTTCTTCTCCATCGTCCATCTTCATTGTCATCCAGCATCCTTTCTTTTCACAGGTCGCTAAAATTTCACCTTCTAACTTTACATTAGCTTTCTTACCGTTATCTATCAATGATTTAGCTTGTGAAATGCTAACCACTTCATTATTATCTATTTTTTCACCATAATAATTCTGATTAGGTTGTGAACAACTCGCTACAGCAACCAGAAGTAAAATTCCTAAATTTTTCATAATCAATATCTGAATGTTAATGCAAACAAAACTAGAACTAATTTCAATTACTCCTTAATTATATTCTGAATTTAAATGCTAATTAATAGAAGACCAAGGCATTATTCGCCCACAATTTTGAATGCTCCCCAATAGAAGGGCTCTGGGTATTCTTTCATAAGCGCAAGTTGGGCATCTCTAAATGCATAGTACTTTTCTTTTCCTTGGGCCAAATTTTCGTAGAACAGCGTCATTAGTCTTTGTGTAGCGTCATCATCAACATTCCACATACTCATGACCAAATAACGAGCTCCTGCTATTTTGAAAGCTCTTTGGAGTCCATAAACACCTTCACCATTAGATACTTCTCCAAGACCGGTTTCACAGGCCGACAATACTACCAATTCAGTATTATTTAAGTCCATATTCATGGCCTCATAGGCAGTTAGTATTCCATCCTCATTATCAATAGGATTGCTGCCAGATATCAAAAAGTCCTCAGCTCCAGCCAGTATTATGCCTGCTCTGAGTAGTGGATTTTGATAGTACCTGTTACTTTCCTCAAAATCTGGTGACTTCACATTTTCCAGGAAGTATCCGTGAGTAGCTATATGTAAAATGCCCGGATTACTAATTTCCTTCAATTTAGATTCACTGGCTTCACTAGTTGTGAGCGTATTGGGCGCTATACCCTGGTCCTCATAAATTTTGGTAATTTCTTCAACCTCTGTTTTGGTACCAGGTAATTCTGCTATACCCTCACCACTTCGCATATATCTTAATAGACCTCCTCTCAAACCACGTGTTTCAGAAAAGTCAACACCACGTAAACTTCTCTTTACCCCCGATTCAGCTGACTTTTCTTTTTTAGCCAATGTATAAGCTGGGAAACCTAAAAGGTATTTGGACTCTGATGATTTACCAAAATTAGATGATGGAAATATATCACGTGTGCTGGTCACTTCCTGAATTTCGATCTCCTTAATCAAATACTCACTGGTGTTAGGATTAACCAAAGTACTTAGGTTTATCTGATTGTAAACACCATCAGGTGAAATATACAACTTCTTTACTCCTTTGAATTGACTTTCTAAAGGTGCCCACAACTCGTTATAAGTATAATTATCCTCAATTTGATATCTAATAGAGTTTCGGTAATTATTCAAATACCTGCCTTCCATCAGATTACCTCTTGTTAATTTAACAGACCTTGGGAATTCAGAGCTAACATCAATAATAAGCGCTAGGTAATGCACCTCATCATTAAAAGCACCTCCATTTCCAGGATCAGACACTCTATACCTGATTATTTCTACTGCAGTTTCGTCTTCTTTGAGTGATGCCTGCACCTTCTTCCAATCTGGAATTTCCTCATTATATATTTGTGCAAATTGAGATGACCTGCTTACAAGACTCCTTTCAATCTGATTGGCAGACTCGTTTAATGAATCAACCAAACTCTGTCTAGGGTCATTATTTGAATACAGCTTCGAAAGTCGTTCTTTAGTCGATTTCCAGGCATTAAAATCTTCAATTAGCGAAGAATCATTACTGTTATATATATTCCTCCTCAGCCTCTCTGTTGCGACCATAATAATGCCTTTTGTTCTTAACTGATAATTATAGAGCTGCCCCAGAATATCCGGTTCACTTGTCATTATCTGCGCTGCTAAAGAGTTATATTGTTCAAAAGTTGGCCTCAGCTTTTCTAAATAAAACTTAGTTTTTTCTTCCTCACTTAGTGATGGAAAAAACAGTTTGATTTGCTCAAAGAAGTTTTCAAAAGTCTTCTCGAAATACTTCCTTGAATTCTTAAGGTCATTCTTTTTCCAATAATAAAGTGCTAAATAATTAGTAACCTCAGCATATTTTGGGTGATTCTCTCCCAAAATTGACTTTCTTAATTTTAAGGCCTCTTGCAAGGTTTTCTCGGTACTCGAAGCATTTTGAAGCAACTCAGTTTTTCCAATATTAAAGATTGTATTGGCGTAATTAGCGCTCTTCTTACCTTCAACCTTTTCAGTAATTTTCCTTGACCTATCTAGGGTTGTAATAGCTAAATTATATTGCCCCTTCTCCCGGTAAACATTTGCCAAATTATTCAAAATTTGAGCTGTTACTTCACTCTCCTCTTCATATAGTTGAGCTGAAATCTCAAGTGCTTCTTTCAACGAATTTTCAGCCAACTCATAGTTCTTAGTGTCAGTATAAGCAGTGCCTATATTGATAAGCGAAGTCAAATAATTAGGATGAACCTTACCAAACGTTGTCGAGTCCTGACTTAATAAATCTTTATAAACTGAAATAGCCTCAGTAGAGCGCCCCAATGCCATTTGAGCAACCGCCAAATTATTATCAATATCATTGATTACGAATTCAGTATCATTCATCAAGCTAAGGTTGCTTTTAGCTTGCAAAAAAATCGACTCGGCAATGGGGTATTTCCCTTGATTAATATAATTCAAACCTAATGCAACTTGGGTTAATTCAAAATTCAAAGTATCAGAAAAACCAGAAAAGCTGGAACTCGCTTCATCTAACAATTCTTTAGAATCATCATAATTTCCAAGTAGGGATAGCACATCACCCTTTTTTGCATTTAGAAGTGCTACTGCATAATCATCACTTTTAGAAATTTTTAACTGTTTATTGAGAACTGATAGTGCATCCGAATATTTACCGGTCTCAATAAAGATATCAGCATAGAACAGAACAGATCCTAAATATACATCTGAATCTGTTCCAAAAAGTTTTGAATCTACTGCCAGCAACTTATCTCCTGCCTGAATGGACTTAGGAAACTTACCCATTTCAAGATACAGATCAGTTAGGTTATATAGAACGTTACTATAACCAGTAGTTTCTAATGGGTTTAGTTGCTCTCTTACCTTGAGAGCTTTCTCATAATAAGTAATGGCTTTTTCAAAATCATTAAACCCTAAATAAGTTTCTCCAAAAATTGAAAATATGTCAGCTGATAAAGTATCTAGAACTGCCGTGTTTATTGCCACTTGAGACTCAAGGGCAACAACCTCTTCAAGCTGATCATTATCAATAAATTGTTCTATTTGATTGTAAAACTCAGTTCTATTTTGCCCATAGGAATAAAGAGAAATACAGATTAAAAGGGGTGCAATAAGTTTCATCAAAATTGATTCGATTTTTGAATTTGGTCCGATTGAATAATAATATTTGACTTTCAATATTAATCAATATTATTAATTCAAATACAAGCAATTATTCCAAAAACCAGAATTGAGTAACCACTATGAGTAGCTAATATTTTTTAATAGTAATCTAT
>NZ_SMLV01000165.1 GCF_009711525.1 Fulvivirga lutimaris | reverse complement strand
GTAATGTTTATTTATAACAAATTGAAAAAGCTGTAATTGGATACTTTTTGTGGTTATAAATCACAGATAATCAATATTTTACATAAATCAGATTCGATTAATGTATTAGGCGTAATGAAGAGGTGTAATCAGATGATTTTTTGTTACCAATTAGCCTGAATTATCGGAGTTTATTTGCCTTTTGGATAAGGACTTTGCGTTACTGAATATGGTAAATGTAGTTTTCCGGACCGGTAAAGGAAGAGTTGTTATAGTCGAATTTTTCCCAGTGTTCATTCGCATATCTATTGAAGGCATTAACATCCTCAACCTGCCATTCTAATTCCACCGCTTTATTAACAGCATAGTTTTCCATGCCTCTACATTCATCCACCAGACCAATAAATCCTGAAGCTGAAGTTTGGTAAATTTTTGTCCAGCCCTGATCGGCCACTTTTTGATAGCCTAATACCTCCTCATAAAAGCTTTCCATTTTAAGCATGTCTTTATGATAAGTCCAGGTGATAGAACCATAGAAGCTAAGCGCGGTAGAAGTTTCTGTGCGCGGAGCTTCGGCCAGCACAGCCATAAACAACTCATTTTCAGGATGCTGCTTAAATTGCTCAAACTCTAATAGGTACCCTCCCGGATCTACAGCTACAAAACCATCATGCGGTCCGCCAGTCCGCGGTTTGTAAGTGTATTTGATGGGAACCTGCTGATCTTGCAAATAACTGTACCATTCTGGCAGCTGATCAGTAAGTAGTGCAACAGCCGTAGATTTTGGTTGATCTTTGACGTGTGTTTCGTTGAAAGCATGCAAATGTATGAAGACCTCATCACCAATTTGAAAGAGGCTCGAATCAACCTTGTTTAAACCCAAAATACCTTCATAAAAAGAAATTGCTTCCTCTATGTTCTCATAATATAGATGAGTTACCTGCTTTTTAACTTCAAAAGATGCTAAACTTCTATAAGCAGTGTTTTTGCTTAACAAATCATTAATTCCGCTATTTCCATATCCCAACAGTCGACCCAGTCTTCTCGCAATCCCCATCTTTAACTCCTCCTCTTTTGGATATTCTTCTACTGCTGCTTTCAACTGCTCATATTGTTTCAGTCGCTGCCCTGTATATATTAATATGACAGACTTGTTTTCTGTGGCTTCAAATGGAAACAGGAGTGTTTTAGGGAAGTTGTCTTCTCTGAAGAGTTGAACATTGTAATTATCAGCAATGGCCTTGTATTGATCCCAGTTCTTTTCAATAACATCATATGCCAGTGGGTGATGCAGGGCTAAAGGTTTATTGCCATTGGCTACCATTTCACAAAAAACTTCAAAGGCATCCAAATGATTTTCTTGCTGCTTAGAGCAAGCAAAACAGATAAATACTACTATAAGACTTTGTAGAAGGGTTCTCATGAGATTAATTATGTATTTAAAAATTTATCAAAGGCATTTTAGACTGCAGATACAACTACCATAATATAAGATTACATAAAGTTAGTTTGAATTACTTCTTCCTTATGCGATTTGATATATTCAATCAGCGCCTGGCAGGCTGGTGTTAAGTTTTTGCCACTGGTCCAAACCAGGTTCCAATTGGTTTTTATCGGTAAACCCTTCAAAGGCACTATTTTCAGTTTGTCTAATTGTAATGCATGCCTGAGTCCAATTAAGGGCATAATGGACATGCCCAGGCCAGCCATAACAGCCTGCTTTACCGCCTCATTAGAGGTAAGTTCGAAAGACCGGTTAGGAATAATTTTATTGATGTTCAGATAGTTTTCCATGGCCTTTCGCGTTGCCGATCCCTGCTCTCTGAATATTAACGGAATTTCTGTAAGTTTTTTCAATGTCATAGAATGGCTGTGCTGATAGTATTCCGAGCCGCTAACAAGGTGTAATACATTATCCATCAGTTCAATACGCTCAAGTGAGAGATCAGGAAGCACGGAAACAAGCGCAAAATCTGTTTCATTTCTGGCAAGACTTTCAACCACCAGATTTTTATTAGTAACATCTATTGTTAAATCGATATTAGGGTGCTCTCTGGTAAATCCTGTCAGGAAATAGGGGATCACATATTTTCCTGTGGATACTGATGCGATCTTAATTTTTCCTGTAAAGAGTCCTTTATATAAATTGGCAGTATCATTTATTCTTTCGGCACCTTCCAGCAGGGTTTCACTTAAGTTTAAGATTTGCTCGCCAAATTCTGTGACATACAGCTGCCGGCCTATTACTTCAGTCAATGGGATATCAAATTGATCCTGCAATTTTTTAAGCTGTATAGAAACTGCAGGTTGTGTTAGGTGAAGTTCGTCTGCGGCCTTAGTTATACTCTTATACTGGCAAACTTTAACAAACACTTTTAGCTGATGTAGGGTGTAATGCATTAATATAATTTATGGATACGTTAAAAATAATAAATAAAAAATTATGAAATGCATTATTCAGATTTGCAAAAACCAATCAGTAGTTATATCAGGTTGGCAGTAGATACAATTAAAGTCTTACATAATAATTACCCAGCTTAACTAAAACGCAACTCATAATTATGGAAAAATTAAATCATTGGCTAGTTGAAATTAATGACATTGAGTTAGAAAAAAATGTAATCATAAATGTTATTCAATTGGCAAATCACTTGAAGCCCAAGTCAATTAAGATTCTTTATATCTCAAAAGAGATTGACTTTTTAGATGACATCTATTCTGATTACCCAGATTTTCAAAAAACTAACCAGCAAAGCATCAAGCAGGAACTAGAAGTATTGATTAGTGAAAAGCTGCTGAAAACCATTGAATTTGAAATTGAGATTATCATTGGTAATCCTTTAACAGAAGTATTGAAAAGAAGTCAGGGGTTGGATATTGACTTAATTTTAATTGGTAATCAAGATGACTTTTCTAAGCTCGATAAGAAAATCATAAGAAAAGCCCCATGTAGTGTGCTGGTAGTTCCTTCCCGATTATTAATTGACATAAAAAGTATACTTATACCAGTGGATCATTCTGAGTATACCCAATTGAGCTTTGATACAGCAAAGGAGTTCACTGACAATTATGAAGTGCAGGATATTAAAGCTATACATTTATATAGAGATGCTACTCATTATCTTAATAGGGTTTTTGAATCACCTTTTGAAGTAAACGAGCTTCTTGCCAAACAGCAGACTTTAAATGAGAAATTAGAATCTTATGCCAATTTCAAGATCAATGAATTAATTGAAAACCAGAATTCTTTAAGGGGCCTGAAAGGTGAGACAGTGCAGTTGAGAAAGGGAAAGGAAATTTCTGAATATTTGAGTGAGCAACTGAATGGAAAGAATCCAGATCTTATCATTATGGGAGCCAGAGGAAAGACGGCATCAGCCGGCAACCTATTGGGTAGCGTGACTGAAAATCTTAGAGCGGACTTAAAGAAATCATTACTTTACGTGGTTAAAAATAAAGGTGAAAACGTAGGTTTTATACGGTCACTTTTAAATCTTGCCTCATAACTAGTCAAGGATTTTATAAGTGTAATAATTCATAAAATCATTTTCTATAACTTTTTCGAACCTTTTCTATCATTAAGCGTTATAATGCTATTGTGAATAATAGTAATACTATCAATTAGCATATAATGACTATACTTCAG
>NZ_SMLV01000014.1 GCF_009711525.1 Fulvivirga lutimaris | reverse complement strand
AACCGAGCGCGTGAGATTATTGCAAATTATCACCAAAAGGCCTCTGAAAAAGCAGGTACTCCAGGGCCAGAAATGGTTCTTGAGATGAATTCTGGAGAATGGGATATTATGGCAATTTGGGGTATGAAAGGCGGTATCTCTGATATGGATTGGGAAGTAAATCCTAATGGTATAAAATGGAGAAAAGCGATGAATGAAATTGCCGGAAGTGCTGAAAAAGCACAGGCCATAATTGATGAATTAGATAGTCTTGTAGACAGGAGTTCTTCA
>NZ_SMLV01000320.1 GCF_009711525.1 Fulvivirga lutimaris | reverse complement strand
TTTTCCTCTTGAGGAAAATCTTGAGAAAAGATGGAGTGGTAGAATATATGCAGACAAGGCAATTGATAAAACTGATTTATTGTCGCTTTTTGAAGCCGCAAGATGGTCAGCGAGTTGTTTTAATGAACAGCCCTGGCGTTTTTTGGTAGGAGTAAAAGGAGAGGAGACCTATGATAAAATCTTTGATATACTGGTAGAATTTAATCAGAAATGGGCAAAGACAGCACCAGTGTTAGTTTTAGCTTATGCTAAAAAGACATTCTCGCAAAATGGGAAGCCTAACATGCATTACTGGTATGATACTGGGCAGGCCATGGCAAGCTTAACTGTCCAAGCTACCCATCTTGATCTCAATGTGCATCAGATGGGTGGATATGACAGAGATAGGGCCCAGCAAGAGTTGATTCAGGACGATGACTTTGAATCTATCTGCGTAGCAGCCATTGGTTACAGAGTAGCACCAGATAATGTGCCTGAAGATTTGAAAGAAAGAGAGTTTGCCCCACAGACGAGGCTAGACTTAAAAGAAGTGATTAAGGGCATTTAATTACAAATAGGCCATTAGTTCATTGCCGTTCATAATAATCAGCGCTAGCGTAACTGCGAAGACTATTATTTGAAACACAAGATGAGCTTTTGGCTTTTGAATATTAAATGTCACAAATGCCAGATAGGTCAAACCATATAAAAACTGCGGCCATTGCGAGAAAAGGCTTAAATCTGATATTATAATATTTTGAGTAATGCTGACAATAACAGTAGTTATTCCAATGGTAAAAAGGTAGCGCCATTGATCGTAATAATACTTTTTGAAATCAGTCTCATTACCTCGGATACCCGTTGGGAATATCATTCTGGCCATTACAAACAACAGTATGGGATAAGCAATAATGGAAATTACTACCATTAATGTCCAGCTAGTTATTTCTGATGCATATTGATAATTAATCCACCATTCCTGAATTAGCAAAAAGAATATGGCTAACGTATATAAGATATGAGGAAGATAGAGCTTAGTTTTTTTTAGGTTTGATATAACATCGGCAATGCCTGTGAGTATTTGGGCAATACCTAAGCCGACTATCAGAGAGGTGAGTACAACTACGTATTCAAAAGGATCCATATTATACTTTGAAACCTACAACGAGTACATCATCTATTTGACGTCCAGAGCCTTTCCACTTAATAAATTCGCCTTCAAGGCGTTCCTTTTGTTCGCTAAGTGGAAGATGGGAAATTCTAAGGATGAGCTCTCTGAACTTCTTACTCATAAATTTCATGTTTTTGGGTCCCCCAAATTGATCCACATAACCATCTGAATACATATAGAAAGTCATGTCTCCTTCAATGGGTATTTGATGTTCAGTAAATTTTAGTTCTTCATATTTACCTCCGCCAATAGGATGCTTATCTGCCCTGATTTGACTTATTTCACCATCTTTGATATAAATAAGTGCATTTTTGGCTCCTGCATAGGTGACCATTTTCTTTTTTCTATCTACTGTACATAAAGCCAAATCCATTCCATCCTTATTGCCAGATTCACTTTGCTTGAGTGATGTATGAATCTCTTTATGAAGCTGACTTAATATTTCCGAGGCAGATGTTACCCCCTTACCAGTAATGCTGTTCAGTGCATTCATCCCTACCATTGACATAAATGCCCCTGGCACGCCATGACCTGTGCAGTCTACAGCTGCAATAGCAAATTGATCATCGCTTGTTTCCAGCTCCTTGGCCCAATAGAAATCGCCACTTACCACATCTCTTGGCTTGAAAAGCACAAAAGAGTCGGGTAACAACTTAGCCAGGAGGTTAACGTCAGGAAGCATGGCCTGCTGTATCCGTTGCGCGTAATTGATGCTGCTGGTAATATTGAGGTGCTGCTCATGAATTTTCTTATTTACCTTGATTTTGTTGCGATAGCCAATAAAAACAAAAACTCCGAATGCCAGTGCAAGCAATACAACCAATATCAAATAATTACGAGTTAGTCTATTGTTTTTGAGCTCAGCTTCTTGAGCCTGAATGGTCATATCGGTTAAGTCTTTCTCAATACTCAACAAATCAATTTGTAACCTTTGTTCATTGGTAATCTCCTGAACCTTATTTAGGGAGTCATTGGCCATTTCCAGTGCTTTGTCCTTATTACTCAATTGGTTTTGCACTGAGTTAATCTGACTCTCTATCTTTTCAATCTCCTCTTTCATTTCAGAATCACTCTTAAGCAAGGCCAGATTGTTAGTATATTCCTTATACTTAGCTTCATTGCCGGTCTCCTTGTAAATCTTGGCAAGCTGAGCATAGCTTTCAATGGTGATGTTCTCGAGGTCTTTTTCGATGGCCAGTTTTAATGCCGACTCCATTTCATCAATGGCTCGTCTGTTCTTGTTTTGGATGCTGTAAAGAGTTCCGATTTGCAGGTGTGCCTGCGCAGTTGAAATGTGATCATTGAGTTTTGAGGAATAGTCTATACTTTTCTTAAAACTTCGAATGGCATCATTATATTCCTGAATATCTTTATTCAATAATCCTAATGCATAGTAGCCATCCTGGGTAAGGGCATCATTTTTTATTGAAGTGCTTAAATCTATTCCATCCTCAAAGGCATCAATGGCTTCCTTAAATTTCTTTTGTTTCCAATAGGTATCGGCAAGTTTAAAAGCCAGCTTAGTTGCAGGTTCAATTTGGTTGTCCTTTTTGAGCTGTTCAAGCTCCTTTTTTATTTGATCAGGATTTTGATTTTGAGCAAGAGCAGGTGTATTCAGTAATGCACCGAACTGCATGAAAAGAATAAATGTATAAAGCCGCACTAATAGATTTAAAGACATTCTCTATATTCTACTTTAATATATCAAGTAAGTCCAAAGTTGTTATTATTTAGAACTAAAACTTAATCCAATCTACTAATAATTGATTAAACTTTGATGGGATTTTTCATAACCACTTGATTCACAGGTGGGATTAAGTAAAAGGTGAAATGAATCTAACTATTTAGGATAGTTGATCGTATCTTTGATAAGAATGCAGAAATTGATCCCCCTTATATTGCTGATCTGTTTTACAATTACTGAGATTGAGGTAATTGCAAGTGTACTTGATAGTAACTATGTAGTTGAATACTCAGAGACATTTCCTGATTCAGAAGGGGAAAAGGAGGATGAGCCACATAAAGATTCTTTGGAAAAGGAGGACAAGTCTCTTGCATTTTATCAGTTGTTGACTGACAATTCATTTGTTAATATATCTTTTCGATATAGCCAGTTTTTTCTGATGTACTGTTCGCCAGTTCAGAAAATACCCGTGCCTCCTCCTGAGTATAGTTAATTTAGATTTTATTCGATTTTAAATCATTGATATACAGTGATTTAAATATCATTAATTGAATTATAATTTAATATTTAGCTTACAATGGACAAGTTTTATAATCAACTTATAGAAAATAATAAGAAATGGGTAGCTGATAAGCTATCAGAAGATTCACAGTTTTTTGAAAAGCTGAAGAACGGACAGAAGCCACCTTTTCTATGGGTAGGATGCTCAGATAGTCGTGTGCCTGCCAATGAGATTACAGGCACCCAACCAGGCGAAGTGTTTGTTACACGTAACATTGCCAATATGGTCGTACATAGCGATATGAGCATGTTAAGTGTGCTTGACTATGCCGTTAATGTGCTGGAGGTGCAACATATCATCGTATGTGGCCACTACGGCTGTGGTGGAGTGAGGGCTGCCATGAGCAATCAGCAGCTTGGACTGATTGACAATTGGCTAAGACACATAAAAGATGTTTACAACATACACGCAAAAGAATTAGATGCAATTGCAGACAATCATGAGCGCGAAAACAGATTTGTAGAGCTCAATGTACAAGAGCAGGTTTTTGATCTTTGTAAAACTGCTACAGTTCAAAATGCCTGGAGAAACGGAAAACCTCTACAGGTTCATGGGTGGGTATACGATATCGGTAACGGCATAATCAAAGATCTTGAAGTGTCCTTCAGCGATAACTCTAAATTGGAAAATGTATACCAATTTGAGTTAGCGCAATCCTAAATAAGAATGTAAGTTTGATGGACGTGGCTGTGGTCCCTTGCAAGAGGTGGCTGCAGCCATTTTTGTTAAATACTGTTATGAACAAAATGAAAAAGGATAAGCCTTTGCCGACTTATCCTTTCTATTTGTTAAAAAATAAGTAATGTATTAACCTAATTCTATTGCCTCACCTAAATAGTCAGTGAAAGGCTGGCCTTCTAATCTTTTTCCAGTGGCTTTGTAAATCGCATTGCCTAAGGCAGCAGCAACTGGTGGTAAACTAGGCTCTCCAAGCCCGGTAGGGTCGATGCCATTTTGAACGAAGTGTGTTTCTATTTCAAGAGGCGCTTCGTTATGCCTTATCAATTTATACTCATTAAAGTTCTTTTGATCTGGAACACCATCAGTGAAGGTCATGGCACTGTACATAGCGTGTCCTATACCATCAATAATTCCTCCTTCAACCTGATTTAAGGCTCCTTCTGGGTTTACTACAATTCCGCAGTCTATAGCGCACCATACTTTTTGTACCCGCGGTTTACCATCCTTCATCATAACATCTACTACTTGAGCTACATAGGAGTTATGGCAATAGTAAGCGGAAACACCTCTACTTACTCCTGGTATTTCTGTACCCCAATTAGATTTCTCCTTAACGAGCTTCAAGACACCTGCGTATCTTTCTGGATCATAGTCATTGTTTTCTCCTACAGGATTAGATTTTGCCCTTTCAAAAAGCTCCAATCTAAAGTCAATAGGGTCTTTACCCACTGTTTCAGCCACTTCATCAAGGAAGGATTGCTCAGCAAAGGCGATAAAATTTGATCTTGGTGCACGCCATGCACCAGTAGAAATAGCTGACTCAAGGTTATGATTTTCAGACAAGTAGTTGTCCAATGCTCCGGCAGGAAATCTGTTTTCAAAAACAGGACTTCCATTAATACCTGCACCCTTTATTTTTACAGCAGTTACATTATTGTTTTCGTCAATGGCCGCTGAATATTTCACTTTGTAAGCAGGGCGATAGGTGCCTTGAGTCATATCATCTTCTCTACTATAAACTAGTTTTACTGGAGCGCCTACCTTCTTGGAGATCATAGTTGCCTCAACTCCAAAATTACCGTAGAGTCTTCTTCCAAAACCACCACCCATGCGGGTCATCATAATGGAAATTTTATCTTCAGGCATTCCCAACACCTGCGCAATAGTTTTGCTCAAATATTCAGGAGTTTGTATCGGGCCTACCAGCTCAGCTTTGTCAGCAGTCACATTAGCAAAGAAGTTCATCGGCTCCATAGTATTGTGCGCCAGAAAAGGAGCACTATATTCTCTTTCAACAGTTTTTGTTGCATTTTTAAAGGCAGCATCTGGGTCACCATCTTTTCTGGCTGGCTCAGCGACATCTTTACTCATAAGTTCTGAAAGGGACTCTACATAGTTGGCAGTACTTTCTCCGCCACCTTCAGCATACTCCCATTCAAGCTTTAGGGCCTTCTTGGCTTTCATTACCTCCCATGTGGAGTTGCCAACAATAGCTACCTGCTCAGGAAAAGCATTTACATCTGACCATTGTTTTTCTATTCCTTCAGGGTAAACAGTGAACGAAAAGACATCTTTAATGCCAGGCATAGCTTTGGCTTCAGTTGCATCCATTGACTTCAGCTTCATGCCAAAGCCTTCCGGATGAACGATCATGGCGGTGAGCATGCCTTCTTCCTTATAGTCAAGGCCAAATAATGATTCACCTTTGATAATTTTAGGACCATCAACATTTTTGGTTGGCTGTCCTATTATTTTGAAGTCTTTTGGGTCTTTAAGCTTTACCTCTTCAGGAACCTCTATGCCTGCAGCAGCAGATGCTACTTCACCATAAGTCATTGATTTGCCTGAAGCATGGCTTATTACTCCTTTAGCAGTTGTTAATTCATCTGCAGAAACGCCCCACTGCTTGGCAGTAGCTTCCAACAGCATTCTTCTGGCAGTGGCACCTGCCATTCGCAAGCTTTGCCATCCCTGCCTGATAGATTGACTACCACCAGCCAATTGGCGTGTATATTTTTGAATATCATAACCGGCTTGTTCTACAACTACATCCTTCCAGTCAACATCTAGCTCTTCGGCAACAATCATGGGCATTGATGTTTTTACATTCTGGCCGATTTCAGGATTTGGAGACATGATAGTAACTATACCATTATCACCGATCTTAAGAAAAGCATTAATATTAAACCATTCGTCAGGCATCTGCTTAATTTGCTCAGGAGTAGGAGAGCAGGAAGCCAGCCAGCTAAAGCCTAAGATAATACCACCAGTAGAAGCAGTGGTGACCTTCAAGAATGATCTACGATTATATTTGGTTTTAATAAGTGTCATTGCGTTAAGTTTTTAGGTAGGATGAATTAGCTATTGGCAGCAGTTTTAATTGCTTTCTTAATTCGCGTGTATGTACCGCAGCGGCAGATATTGCCACTCATTCCATTCTCAATTTCCTGATCTGTGGGGTTAGGGTTTTGTTTAAGTAAAGAAGCTGCGCTCATAATCTGTCCACTCTGACAGTAGCCACATTGAGGTACATCATGTTCTATCCATGCTTTTTGAACTGGATGATCTGCTTCTTTTGATAGACCTTCAATAGTAACAACTGGATTTTCTCCAACTGCTGATATTGGAATTTGACATGATCGGGTTGCAACACCATTAAAATGAATGGTACATGCTCCACATTGACCAATGCCGCATCCAAACTTTGTTCCTACTAGATCAAGGTGATCTCTAAGTACCCATAACATGGGAGTGTCAGGGGCAGCTTCTACTTGCTGCGCCTTTCCGTTGATAGTAATTGTATATTGTGCCATGATAACTTTAATATACTTTTAATTCGGCACAGATAAAAGACAATGTCCATAGAAACTCTATTGACTAGGACGAATGGTAAAGTTTTTTAGACTAATGTTCCTTTTCAAATTTGAGACTGAACCAGGTTCGGTCGACATAGACCTCCACAAGTTTGCCATCAACATAGGTATAGATGTTATCTTTTCCATTGGGAAGAGAGAGTTTGTACTTGTGATCCCCAAGGGCTTCTAATGGACAGTATTCCAAAAAACGTTCAGAAAATACACTTTTAATATGGACGGGCTCTTCAAAATACATTTTCGCTGAAAAATAGGAGATGTCCGCATTCACCAGATTGAAATGTTTATTAGGAAACTTGAAGCATTTGTAGTTATTATTTAAGTACTCCATAGAAGCAGAGTCCTCTTTATTTTTATTCATATAAATGCCTGAGTAGCTTTTCTTTATCCTATCATTTTCAATAATTAGATTATGCTCTGTTTTTCTGTTGTACGACTTCCATAACACTTTGAAAGTGACATCAGAAACAACCAGATAGGATGTCATGCCCGCATCTTCAGTTTTTGTAGCACTGATTTCTCCAATTTTATCACCTCTCAAATTGATGGTATAAGAATGCTGCTGAGCTTTGGCATCCTGATTGAAATTAACTCGAAATAAAATAAGTAATAATACAATGAGTAGTCTATTGGGCATGGGCTAATATATAACTTTAGTATTCATTCTTCCAATGAACAACTACAATTAGAAATATTTATTATTGACTTACTTTTTATAAGTTGAAAAACTCAGTTTAAATAGCTTCAATGCCAATTTTTAAATTAAAGTCTTCATTTATGAAACAAATAAGATGCACGGTCAGTATTTAATGTATCCATTTACGAAACAAATAATTGAATTTTTGCGCAACCATTTAATAAGACAGTGGTCTAATACTTAACAATGAAATTATGAAAGGTACTTACTTAGGTGAATTTCAAGAGGTCGTATTGCTTTCCATTCTCATTCTACAAGATGAATCCTATGGAGTAAGAATCCAGGAAGAGATTCAAAATGAACTTAATAGAACCATCAGCAGGGGAGCGCTTCATACTGCGCTAACCAGATTGGAAGAGAAAGGTTTTATCAAATCTGAGATGGGAGGAGCTACTGAAGAACGTGGTGGCAGACGAAAGCGCATTTTTACAGTCACCAATCTTGGCAAAGAATCTTTAAAGGAAGCAAGAGCTGTACGGGAGCAATTGTGGACTAAAGTACCGGACTGGGCGGTAAATGTGAGTTATGCTGTATGGTAAAAAATAATACGCCACCGAAACTATTCGAGAAACTCTTTGAATGGTTTTGTGCTGATGAATTCTTCGAAGAGCTACAAGGCGATCTGGAGGAAGCCTACTATCATAATGTAGAAGCTCATGGTAGCGCAGTAGCCAGAAATATTTATAGAAAGGAGGTTTTGCTGATGCTAAGACCTTCGGTTATTAAAAAACTTAAAAGTCAATTTAGAAACTCAAACTCAAACAACATCGACATGATACGTAATTATCTCAAAATTGCCGTAAGGAATATTCTAGGTCAAAAGCTGTATTCCTTCATCAACATTTTTGGTCTGGCCGTGGGCATGGCTGCCACCATTCTAATTTCACTTTATGTCCAGAATGAACTCAGCTATGACAAGTACCATGAAAAGGCTGATAGAATATATAGAGTCTCACGAGAGTGGTTAAATCAGGATGGTGAGTCAAGTTTGCACCTGGGGCATATAGCTCCACCTTTCGCACCACTAATAGAGAATGACTTTGAAGGTATTGTGGAGCAGGCCGTGAGACTAATGAGTGGTTATGGTCCACTGATGAGCACTGCTGATGGTGAAAAACAATTTGAAGAGGATAACTTTTTCTTTGCAGATGCAGATGTGTTTAAGGTCTTCTCCTGGAAGTTTATCAAAGGAAAACCTGAAACTGCGCTAATAGAGCCTAATACTTTGGTGCTATCAGAAACAGCAGCAAAAAGGTACTTTGGAGATGAAGATCCAATTGATAAGTCATTGACATTCAATAATTTCGGAATAGAAATTGAAATGAAAATCACAGGTGTTATTCAGGATGCTCCTAATAACTCCCATTTTCATTATAACATGATTGCTTCATTTCTTACTTATGAAAATGTAGTAGGTAAAGAGCAGCTGATGCAGCAGTTTGGGAGTAATAACTTCTCAACGTTTTTGCTATTCCCTGAAGGTGTTAGTCCTGCTGAATTTGAGGCTGGTGTGCCTGCATTTATTGATAAGCACTTAGGGGCCAATAATGATGGAAATGCTGCTTCAACCACTAATAAGTTGCACTTAATGCCCCTCACGGATATTCATCTGCATTCACATCTGGATAGCGAAATTGAAGCTAATGGTGACATTAAGTATGTCTACACCTATATCATTATTGCTTTGTTCATATTGCTCATTGCATGTATTAATTTTATGAACCTTTCCACCGCCCGTTCTATGAAGCGAGCCAAGGAAGTGGGGGTGAGAAAAGTGATGGGCGCATTTAGAACATCGTTGATCAGACAGTTTATAACAGAGAGCGTATTGCTCGCGACAGTTTCAGCGATATTGGCTGTTGGTATAGTCATAGTTGTGATGCCCTGGTTCAACAACTTTTCAGGAAAACAGCTGTCATTAACCACAGTTGATCCTTTGTTTTTCACATCACTACTTTTAGGCGTGGTTTTAGTTGTAGGGCTTATTGCTGGCAGTTATCCTGCTTTTTATCTATCAAACTTTACTCCAGTAAAGGTTTTGAAAGGGGCCAAACTCAACAGTCATAAGAAGGTGAACCTGCGATCGATTTTAGTGGTTTTTCAGTTTTTTATTTCCATCTGCCTGATCATTGGCGTAGGGGTTATTGGTGATCAGATCGAATATATGAAAACCAAAGATTTGGGTTTCAGAAAGGATAACATGATTGTTTTGCCATCCAACCAGCAGATACATGACAACTTCCGAATGATTAAAGACAGGCTTATGAAGCAACCCAGCATTGAGGATGTAACCTTTGCTAGTCGGGTACCGTCAGGCAGATTGCTCGACTCACAGGGCGGACAAGCTGAGATAGGAGGTGAAATGGTCAATATCAATTTTAGAATAGCCGATATCCATGTAGATCATGATTATTTGAAGACATTGGATGTAAAGTTTCTGGCAGGCAGAAACTTTGATTACAACCTGGCGAGTGATTCGTCAGAAGCGTTTGTGCTTAATAATGCCGCGATAGTAGGACTTGGCTATACATCATCGGACGATGCTGTTGGTAAGAAGTTTAATTATGGTGGTAGAAATGGGTTTATAATAGGTGTTGTAGATGATTTTCATTTTGAATCTTTACATCAATCTATTGCGCCTATGGTATTTGTTATTACCCAAGGGCGAGCAAGAAATGTAATTGTCCAATTTAAAGAAGGAATGGAGAGTGAGGCCTCTGATTATCTTAAAGGAGAATGGGAGACGCTACGTCCAGGCTCAACCTTTGATTATTACACCATAAGTGAGAGCTTTAATGACCAGTATGTGGCTGAGGAGAAGCTCAGTGAGTTGGTATCCTATTTCTCATGGCTAACCATCTTTGTGGCCGTTTTAGGGCTGTTTGGTTTGTCATCTTTCAGCATTGAGCAAAACATTAAAGAGATTGGTATTAGAAAGGTATTAGGAGCATCTGTAGGTAGTGTAATGTACCTGTTTACCAAGCGTTTTGCCATTTTGGTGATAATAGGAATCATCATAGCTGTACCGGCAAGCTATTATGGAATGACTGAATGGCTTTCTGGATTTCCGTATGCTACGAGTCTAAAGCCAATGACTTTTGTTGTAGGAGGGCTGTCAGCATTGATATTTGCCATTGTTACAGTAAGTTATGAGATCATAAAAGCCGCGATCTCTAATCCTGTGAATTCAATCAGAACTGAGTAGGGAGGGGTATCTAATAATAATTAACAATTTGTCTTAGAATTTTAAAAAAAAAGAGCACGGTTCGCATTAAATTGTGGGCTGTGCTTTTTTAATTAACTGATTGTTAAAACATTATGGCTCCTATTTTGTATTAAGTACCGCATTAAGATTTTATTAGTCATTCGTAATGCATTCCATTCCTTTTTGTATATTCAGGCTGACCTATGGTTACTTACCTCATATCCGTTTTCATTTTTGGTTATCTCCTCATCTCTTTAGAGGAAGTTATCAAAATCAACAAAACTGCCGTGGCCCTTTATACAGGGGTTATTTCATGGGTGGTGTATGTTGTAAGTTCCGGACATGTCGATGATTTTTCTGAGGAATTAACACTTGAGCTTGGTCATATTTCTGAGATTTTGTTCTTCCTGATGGGGGCCATGACTATTATTGAGTTAATAGACATTCACAGGGGGTTTGATGTTATCACCAATCGAATAAAGACCACCGACAAGCGAAAGCTCCTTTGGCTGATAGGCGGTATTTCATTTTTCCTGTCAGCCCTACTTGACAATTTAACAGCCTCGATAGTAATGATATCATTACTGAGAAAGTTAATGGACGACAAAGAGGATATTAAACTTTATGCTGGAGTATTGATTATAGCCGCTAATGCTGGT
The DNA here is from genome assembly GCF_009711525.1 of Fulvivirga lutimaris. Classification (GTDB taxonomy): domain Bacteria; phylum Bacteroidota; class Bacteroidia; order Cytophagales; family Cyclobacteriaceae; genus Fulvivirga; species Fulvivirga lutimaris. The sequence goes on along the minus strand of NZ_SMLV01000320.1, from coordinate 2,729 downwards.
GGCGCCTGGTCACCCATAGGTGACATTACCACCACCATGCTCTGGATAGGTGGACAGGTGAGTGCTGAGAATATCATGAAAACGCTATTTATCCCGAGTGTAATAAGTCTTCTGGTGCCGCTGATTATATTATCATTTACTATGAAGGGTGACTTGCATAGGGTAGAGAGCAACAAAAAGGATGTTCTAAAGAAAGAGAAAGTTCGAGGCAGTAAACAGATGTTGATTGGCGGTTTATCAGCTTTGGTATTTGTTCCAATTTTCAAGGCTGTTACTCATCTACCTCCTTATATGGGTATGTTGTTGGGGCTTTCCATGGTTTGGATCATGTCAGAGTTAATTCATTTCAAAAAAGATGAACAAGAAAAAAAGCCATTTTCAGCGGTGTATGCATTAAGTAAAATTGATTCATCAAGCGTGCTGTTTTTCTTAGGCATATTGTTGGCAGTTGGAGCATTGCAACATGCTAATATTCTATACGGGCTTGCCATCTGGATGAATGCCACTATTGGCAATTTGGATATGATAGTTTTTGTAATGGGTGTACTTTCTTCTATTGTTGATAACGTGCCACTAGTGGCTGCTACTATGGGTATGTATTCTTTACAGGATTTTCCAATGGATAGTCAGCTTTGGGAGTTTACGGCTTATTGTGCAGGAACTGGTGGCAGTATTTTGATTATCGGCTCCGCATCTGGGGTTGCTGTTATGGGTATGGCAAAAGTAAGCTTTGGCTGGTACCTAAAAAGAATTTCCCTTTTAGCAATAGCAGGATATCTGGCAGGTGCAGCCTATTTTTTATTGATTAATAATTGGCTTTAATAACTTCATCTTCTCAATATTGCTGCAAATATATTTCACTCTCATTTCTGTTTGTAAGCTCTGATTAAACTCATTTCCTATGTTTATTACATTTGAATTTGTCTATACTTATGCCTTTAGATAACTGGCAGATTCTGACAGCCGGTCTATTAGCTGGCATTATTCTCGGCCTTTCCAAATCTGGCATTAAAGGCATAGCCATGCTTTGTGTGGCCATTTTGGCGATCACCTTCAACGCTAAAGCATCCACTGGTATACTACTACCCATGTTGATAGGAGCAGATGTACTCGCTGTTACCTATTATCGCAGACATGTACAATGGCCTTATCTCATTAAAATGATGCCCTGGATGATGGCTGGAGTGCTGGTAGGAGTTTGGGCAGGTAATGATGTGTCTGAGCATATCTTTAAGCAAGGAATGTCTATCATAATACTGATCAGCGTTGTAATCATGTTTTGGTGGGATAGAAGTAAGAAAAACCTGACTAACAATATACTCATTGCTCCAGTGATGGGACTCAGTGCTGGCTTTGCTACCATGGTAGGCAATCTGGCAGGGGCATTTTCTAACATTTACTTCCTGGCCATGCGGTTGCCAAAGGATCAATTCATTGGTACAGCTGCCTGGTTGTTCTTCATCATTAACTTATTTAAGTTGCCCTTCCATATTTGGGTGTGGGGAACCATAACTTCCTCATCCTTAGTGATTAGCGCCTCTCTATTTCCTGGAGTTCTCATAGGTTTTTTTGGTGGAGTGAGGCTGGTAAAACTGATCAGAGAGAAGCGATTCAGACAAATGATTTTGCTGCTAACGGCTATTGGGGCGGTGATTATTTTGATTAAATAAACTGCTGTGGTACCAAATTATTATTGGTTTCAAAAATGTAAACCTTTAATTCCCGGCCCGCCTGTTGAGGTAGTATTGAGGGAGGCAAGACAAAACCTAACAGAACCGTCTCTTCGAAACAGAGCATAGCGTAGTGAGAAGTCTCCTAATCATTGTCCACAAGTCCTAAAGGGAGATGTCTCATTCCGCTGCACTTCATATCGACATAACGATGATTTTTATTGATCAAACTTGGGTTAATAATTTTTACTATCTTGTTTGATCTTCAAACATCAATCAAGACTAATGAACAGATCTTTACGCATCATCACCGTCATTTTATTATGTGCTGTAACAGCGCAGGCCCAGGACAAAAAAGCCAAAGAGCTTGACGGCTTTATTAATAAGGGCATTGCCGACTGGCAAATACCAGGACTGGCCGTAACTGTGGTTAAAGACGGGGAAGCTGTTTTTACCAAAACTTATGGCGTCAGGAATCAGGATGATGGTACTAAGGTTGATGAACATACCTTGTTTTCCATGGCATCTACAACTAAAGCTATGGTGGCCATGGCAATGGCCATGCTGGTAGATGAAGGCAAAGTGAGTTGGACGGATAAAGTCACAGATCATGTGCCTTATTTTAAACTCTCTGATCCATACATCACTGCAGATGCCACTGTAAAGGATTTATTGACGCATAATCTGGGGCTTGGTAATGCTGACCTCATCTGGTACGGGATAGAACTGGATGCAGAAGAAACGATTAAAAGGATGCGGCACGCGCCAATGGCTTATCCATTGCGTGGCGGTTATGTCTATCAGAATATTATGTATGCAGTAGCAGGAGAGGTGATCAAGGCTGCGAGCAGTATGGAGTGGAATGACTTTGTTAAAGCCAGAATTCTTGACCCATTGGGTATGAAGGACACCAAATTGGTTTCTAAAGATGTAAAGGCTGTTGATAACAGGGTAACTCCACATTTATTAAATGATGAAGATAAGCGCATCACTTTCCCGACAACTTTTAGTGATGGCATAGGCCCTGCAGGTATGATTTGGTCTTCTATTACTGATATC
>NZ_SMLV01000127.1 GCF_009711525.1 Fulvivirga lutimaris | reverse complement strand
TTTTTGGAAGGCTCAGGAGGTAACATAGGAGTACTTCATGGTAATGATGGTGTAATGATAGTTGATGATCAGTTTGCTCAGTTGAGTGATAAGATCAAAGCTGCTATAGCCGGATTGTCTGAGGGCAAGCTTAAATTTGTAGTAAATACCCATTACCATGGTGACCATACAGGAGGAAATGAAAACCTTTCAAAAAATGGTGCGCAAATAGTCGCTCAAGATAATGTGAGAGCAAGACTAAAGGAGTCCTTTTCTGATCCTATTATGGGTAGGGAAGTGCAGGCTAAAGCCTCAACTTTTTGGCCGGTGATAACTTTTAGTGAAGAAATGAGCTTTTTCATTAATGATGAGAATGTCAATATCATCTATTTACCTAATGCCCATACCGATGGAGATGCCTTAGTATATTTTAGAAAAGCCAATGTTATACACACGGGTGATGCTTTTGTTAGGTATGGGTATCCTTTTATTGATGTGAGTGCTGGTGGCTCTATAGATGGTTTTATTGCTGCGCAAGATAAAATATTGAAAATTGCAGATGAAAACACCAAAATCATACCTGGTCATGGGCAAATATCATCAATTAATGATGTTAAAGAACTTAGGGATATGTTAGTTGGAGCCAAAGAGGCGGTGGTAATCTTAAAGAGTGAAGGAAAAATGTTGGATGACTGCATTAATGCAAAACCACTGGCTAAATACCACGATAGGTGGAGCGGAGGTTTTATCAATTCTGATCTATTCGTTAGGCTGATTTACGAGTCAACCAAGTAGAGTCGAAACCAATGTTTGAACATTATTTAGAATAATAGCCGATTTCCTTACATGAGTAGGTCTAGTTGGTAGGTATGCATACTATTTTAACTACAACCGGGTTAAGTTTGCAAATCTATTTTTTGGTATATTATGTCTATTAACTCGGTTATTCCTCTTCACTATAAAGAGGATTTAAATCTTTTTTTTAAGGTTAAAAGTATTGTTGCAGGTATTATAGGTGTAGCGATAATTCAGTCTATTATAGCCTTTGCCTTTTTATTATTCAAATCTGACTGGTTTGAATTAGGCATGAATTTATTTACAGGGCTATATTCAGTTGGCTGTATTTTCATTTTGCGGTACTTTAAGTCGCTTGAAAATTACCTTAACGCTGTATTATCGGGCTTTTATCTTTTTGTTTTTGCCTTTGTTATATTTAATGGTGGTTTGCTTTCGGATGCTATATTCTGGCTGGCAATACTATTAACTATCAATGTATTGTGCACCAAAAGACAACACGCTCAATTTTGGGCAACGATAGTTTTGATTTTCGTTGCAGGAATAGCTGTATCCACTCAATTTGGTGTGACTTTTAATCCTCCAAAATATGATGAGACTTATCGCGCAATTAATTTGGTAGCCTTCTATTCGGCTCTGCTCATTACAGCTTTTATCTTTGCATCATTAAGAAAAAACAACTTCAAAATACATCAAAAAGATATTGGTAAGTTAAGGCAGTTGCACGAAGAGAAAAGAGATATGATTAATGTGATTACTCATGACTTAAAATCTCCAACGAATAGAATATTGGGATTGATTGAAGTATTAGATCGTTCGAACCTTAGAGAAGAGCAACTAGAAATAATAGAACTCATTAAAAAGACAAATGATTCCTCTAACGGAATTATAAACTCAATACTTGGCCCCTCGAAGTGCGGAAAAAAGAAGAGTGAGGCATATGAGTTGGGACATTTAATTAAAGATATTACCCAGTCGTATCGTATCAATGCTGATAGCAAGGCTATTAATCTGGTAGTAAATATCTCTGATAATCATTTACTTACCGTTGATAGGTTTCAACTGATAAGAATATTAGACAACCTGATTACCAATGCCATTAAATTCTCTCAGATAGGAGGTGAGGTAAAAATAAGCACTTATCAGACTGATGGTATGGTTAAGGTACTTGTTACTGACTCTGGGCCTGGTTTCTCTGAGCATGATCGTAAGTTTTTATTTGATAAGTCTGTAAAACTATCTGCCAAGCCGACTGGTAATGAAGCTTCACATCGCTTAGGCCTTTATATAGTCAATAAGTTATCATTACAAATAGGCGTAAAGGTAGACTTGATTGAATCTTCTGCCATGGGCTCTACTTTTGAACTTGCTATTCCTTTAAAAGAATTAAAGGAAACCAAAACTGCCTAAGAAAAAAGGACCTATGCAATATATTGCATAGGTCCTTTTTTAATATCCACTACTTCAGGGTATTGTGAAATGTGTCCAGATTGCTGGGGTATTTATTAGCTAGTAAAAATATTCCATAAGCTCGCATAATCTTCAATTGCCAGAACGGCAATCTCATATTTGGTTTGTTCAACTCAATCAGC
>NZ_SMLV01000436.1:65912-99183 GCF_009711525.1 Fulvivirga lutimaris | reverse complement strand
TGGATTTCTTTCAGTGCATTTTCTTTAAATTCGGTGTAGTCAATGTCTCTTTCTGGTTCGTAAAGCATCTCTTTGATAAAGTCAATGAGCTGCTCCTGCTCCTTTGAGTTCATTGACTCAAGCGACTGGACAATGGCCTGTTTTTTAGTCAAATTTTCCATTTCGTTACAATTAGTGGTTGTACATCTAATCTAACGAGTTTGAAGGTTTATTGTTCGTTTGTTAAGGAAGGTTAATGATTTGTTGATGTAGAAGTCATTTATAATAACCTCTAATAACGGCTAGGTTATCGATTCTGGTTTGGAGCCCCAAACGGGATCATTATCGCGCCATTCGAAATACTTCTCAGCTCCATTTTTGCCACTTGCTATTAATTCAATAACCTTATTCTCTGGCAGGTCAAAATCCGTGGTTTGCACATCTAGTGTATCGATGAAAATGGTACGATTCCAGTCGTTGCTGTGCAGATGGACTTTGTTAGCCATTTCCATAAGGTAATTGACAAGGCCCCCTGAGTAGGACTTTATATTGGTAATTTTTTCTGGTGGACTTGCCCAGTCCCGTTTGGCATATTCTATTACCTCTGTTGAGTCAAGTCTGAAGCCCAAGGTTTCATAATTAAATACATAGCCTTCTACATTACTGTAGTCTACCTTGTCGCCATTGGCTGGATTAGCAAGATATTTTTCATTATCAAATATGTTGATGGGGTAGTTGTAAGATACTCCACCATCAACCATCATGTCGTTGGCAAGATTAAATGCTGCGAAATAGAGCGGGATGGACATTGACATTCTAACAGCGTCTTTTATGGACATGTCTGGAGTGGTTTCATGTGAGAAAGCAACAGACTTTTGTTGGGATAGATTGGTGGCCACGACATATAATTCCCTAAAACTATCATTGCCATTATCGATAGCCTCTTTCAGCTGACCGAAAGTAAAGTTTGTATTTTGAGTTTTCTTATTGATCTGTTCGCCAATCCACTTGTGAAAGGCATCACCTTTATTCCAGCCATACTTCCTTAAAATTCTGGCTATGTTGGTTGGGAAAAACCAGCTATGGTCTTCAAAATCTTTGAAATTGGTTTTAGCGATGAGGTCAGATACTTCGGCTGAGGTGTAACCAAGGGCAAGCAGCGTGGCATTAATGGCTCCTGCAGAAGTACCGGCAACGCGCTTGATGTTTTTTAGAATACCTGAACTATCGAGTATGTCCAATGCTCCGCCATAGGCAATACCTTTCACTCCACCACCTTCAAAGACCAGATTTTTATAGTTAGTGTTTTTCATACGGAGGGTGTTTTAATGATTTGGTGATTGGACTAAGAAGTACCATTAATCTGTAGAAGTCAATATTGATCTTTTGATAATTAAACACTAAGTAGGTTAAGCAAATGATCCCGGGTCTTCTTACCATATACCCCATCAATCTTGAGTGTGCCGCTGGCGGCTTGCAGTTGTTTTAGTGCGGCCTCAGTTTTGTTGCCAAAGTCACCATCAGAGGTGCCGCAATTAAAGCCTGCTAACTTGAGGGCATCTTGCAGCAATTTGATATCAGGTCCGGCATCTCCATTTTGCAGAACAGGTTCTGGTAGCTTGATGACGGATGAGGCCTCCAGTCGTCTAAATCCCAGCACCGTATCTGTAGGATATGCAGACACCGAAACCTGATTACCTTGATTTCCACCTAAACAATACACTCTTTGCTGATCTTTTGAGAACCCTAGAAAAACACCCACATGGCCCTTCCAGGAATTGATCTTTTCTCGCCAGAATATGACAATATCACCAGGCTCCGGAGCATTGTCAACGTTTTGGCCCACCGATAGCCATGAGCGGGCATTAGGCTTATTTGTTCTTGCCAGCCCTGCCTTGAAAGCAACCCAGTTGATAAAAGTGCTACACCAGGGAACTTCATCGTTGCTAACCCCGATGATCCCTGATGCTGTAGCGTAGTCAACTATTCTTTGATTGTTAGTGGGACCGCTAATTTCTTGTTGGCCCAGTTCGGCCGCTGCTATTTGAAGAACTGAATTCATTTCTTCGACTTTTTTTGATTCTCAGAGTCTATGCGCTCATGGCGATATTTACGCTATCCAATCTCCTTAAACCTGAGATATGCTTTGCAGGCATGGCCACTATGGCCACTTCATTGTCATGCTTACCGCCAAGACAGTATACCTGAGTGTTGTCATTGGAATACCAGATGTAAAAGCCAACATAGGCTTTTTTAAGTCCGTCCTCTTCCCATTCAATAATGATTAAATCTCCAGCTTCAGGTTTTTCAGAGCTGTTCTCACCAACTTCTAACCAGTCCTGGGCTTCGTAAACATCATCATGCTTGATGCCAGCCTTTCGGGTGACCCAATTGATAAAGGCACTGCTCCAAACTGATAGATCATCAGCTTGTTTTGAGCTTTTTGATTTTAGTTTTTGGTAAAGCTTAGAGAGATCATGTTTTGGGTTGATATATGTGTTATGACCAAGTTCTCTTATTGCTAGTTTTAGTAAGGAGTTCATTAGGTCTGTATTTAAATTAGTTGGCAAAGCGATGCACCGGCTGTCTGCGGGTCACCACTTCTTCATATCTTGGCACCCTGTCGAGGGTTCTTTCCAATGGAGTTTGTAAGGCACGCTTAACTGCATAAATCAGAGTGTTGTCCAAGTATGGCTTCGTTAGAAGCGCCTTAACATTTAGCTTCTTGGCTTCCCTAAGGAGGTCATAGTCTAGCTGATCGTGCAATAGAATGATAGGTTTGCCTTCTGTGCAGCAATCTTTTCTGAGCATTTTAGAGATGGACATCCCATCAAGCACTGCCAGATTAATGTTGGTGATAATCAAGTCAGGACACTCATATTTTGCTGCTGCCAGCCCGTCAAGGCCATCGGAAGCGAATATAAAATGAAGGTTAAAATGAGCCAATGTTTGATGGATGCTTTTTCTGGCTATTTCGTTGTTATGAATTACTAGTACTTTCTGTCCCTTCATGTCTTTGTATTTTAGATTCAAAGGACAATTTATGCATACTTAAATTATCTGATTGGCAGTTTAAAAAAGCAATCGGTACACCTTATATATACATTTTGTGTAAGTGACTAGCGGTTAATGAGTTGTATTTTGGAGGTCTAAAAGGACATTAGGTAAAAACACCTAACAAATTGAGTGATAATGCCTAAAGTGGCATTCTTTAAATCAGGCCTGATTCGTAGGCATATTTTACCAAACCTACTGTATTTCGTGCGTTCAGTTTGACCATTATTCGTGCGCGATGGTTTTGGATGGTCTTCTCACTTAAGGCCAGTTTATCGCCAATCTCTTTCATGGTCAGTTCTCTGCAAATGAGTTGTAAAACTTCCTTTTCACGATCGGTAAGAGGAGCCGTTTCCTGAAATATTGGGCGTACCTGCTTTTGCTTCCTTTGGTCAATGGCTCCTTTACGCAGGGCTTCAATGACTATCTGATTTTGGTAAAAATCATGCTTTATAACTGAGACTATTGCTTCTTTAACCTCTTCGGGTTCTGCATTTTTTAACAGAAAGGCATGAGCACCTATTTCCATCAGATAAAAAATATGCTGCTGGGTATCGTGCATAGAAAGCACAATGATTTTAACATCTGGATATTTGGCAATGATCTTTTCGGTGGCTTCAACACCATCCATCACGGGCATCTCAAGGTCCATGAGTATGACATCTGGCTGCTGCTCTTTTACCATAGCCAATAGCTCTTTACCGTTTTCAGCTTCTTTTACTTCCTTCACCTGACCAAAGGATTTTACCAAGCGACTCATTCCTTTACGAAAAAGTGTCTGGTCGTCTGCTATATATACGGTCAATTTGCTCATGCTATGATGCTAATTTAATGGTTATTGATGTTCCTTTCGCTATTTCAGTATCAAAGATCAGCTCACCATTCAATAAACTTACGCGGTTTTCTATATTATATAAACCCACTCCTTTTTTAATATCACCTTCAATTAGCTCTTTGTCAAACCCAACTCCGTTATCAACCACAGATAATGAAATAGGATCAGCATGCAGCTGAACTTTTATTTCGCTGGCCTGGGCATGTTTTAAAGCGTTATTGATCAGCTCTTGGGTGATACGATAAAGCAGCAGTTCCTGTTGAACATCAAGGTCAATTTTGTCACCAAAATGTTCGAAAGAGATTTTGGTAGAGGGGTTAGAAAGCTTTTCACAAAGCTCTTCCACCGCCTGCGAGATTCCGAACTGCTCCAAAGAGGAAGGCAGCAGGTCTTTTGATATCCTTCTTACCGTTTCTATGGTCTCGTCTATCATGGCTTTGGTTTCATCTACCGCCTCATTACTTTCTTCTTTGGGTATGGCACCAGAAAGTAACATACCTAAATTTAACTTGGCCGCTGATAGCATAGCGCCTACACCATCGTGCAGTTCTGAGGCAATTCTCTTGCGCTCCTTCTCCTGAGAGTCAATGGTAGATTGCAGCATATTCCGTTGATATTCGGCTTCTATATTCTGTAGCTCCATTTTCTTTTGGAGCATCCTCTTTTGGTAGAACACCACAAAAAACACCACAAACCCAGAGATAAAAAGGAAAATGGAGGTGCCTGCTATGGCTATGATAATTAAAGTATCGAGATTGGACTCCATTTATATTTTGTTTTATAAGTGTAGTAGAAACCTATGATCAATAGAATGTTTCTGATAATAAGCCATGCATTATGAAAAGACCATAAATATAAGCCTGTTTCTTTATCTATTTTGAAAAGAGGATAATACAAAAGGAAAGCTATCACCACTCCACAAAAATAAATAAAGACTGATGTTACAAAGTAGAATGGGGGCCATGATGTTATTAGAGGAACATCCATTTTAGTGATTACACTTTTATAGAATAGCAACCCAAAAGTAATTGAAACAAAAGCACTTGATAACCTCATCGGAGTTGAGTCTTGGTCAATTTGAAAAAATTGCTGGTATATAATTACAAAATAAAGTATTGACAGACCTACAAAGGTGATAAGAGTTATCTTTATAATCTTTTTGTAATCAAAGGATTGAAAAAAGAGCGTAAGAAGTATCAATTCTAAAATTCTGTATACGTCCCCAACATTTCTTATACCAAGGTCAATACCTTTTTTTAGGTAGTAGTAAGAGCTGCTAGCGTTTAAAACATCAGCAAAAAATGAAATGGTAACTAGAATAACAAATAGGTTAATGACTTTTTCCTTCAAAAGCTTTAACCCTAAGACAACAGCCAAACCTGCTGTTATAAAAGAGGTATAAAAGATGATATCAAAGAACAGCTTCATAACTAGGTAGTAATACTTTGATAAATATTATTTAGGCTTTTGACTCTATGGTATACTGATTGACTCCCATTTATATTTTGTCTTATAGGTATAATAGAAGCCCATGATTAGCAATACATTTCTAACTATTAGAAAGCAGTTATGAAAGACCCAGACATAATTTCCCATATTTATGTCAATACGCTGAATTGGAATAATAACAAAGAATGAAACAAAAACACCGCTAAAGTATATAAAAAGAGCACTAATGAAATAAAGGGGCGGCCAAGTGCTAATGTTGGGGATTTCCATTTTTGTAATGATATTTTTAAAAAACAACATGCTAAAAATGATGACCAGTGTCGCACATGTCAATCGCAGGCTTGTCGTATCAACAAATATCTTAAAAAAGGCTGGTTGGATGCTAATAAAGTAAATAACGAAAACCAATGAGGCAACTTTTAATAGACTCTTGAGATTTTTGTTAAACTTTAAACAACAAAAAAAGAAGACTAAAAGAAGGAATTCTATAATTTGATAGGTAGCGGATACTCCTCTAATTCCTAAGTCAATTTGGTAGTAGATGTAATAATGAGAACTAATGGCACCGATTATATCTGCTATTGCAGAAACCAATTGTAGTAGAACTAAATAGTTTATAGCCTTATTCTTCAATAGACTAAAACCATAGATACCTCCAATGGTAGCCGTAGTCAATGATATGTAAAAAATGAAATCAACAATATAGTCCATACGGAATGGACTATATTACTGTAATTTTTATACTTTAGCTAGTATCAGCTTAAAGGGTCGCCTTCTGGTGGGCAATCTGGTGGGCAAGGTTTCCCTGAATCTAAAAGAGTTCCCCCTCCATCTTTTTCCTCTTGATTTGGTAAAATATTGCTCCCATCCTCTTTAGCAGAAACAATCACCAGTTGTGGATTTTTATCATCATCTTGTCCAAAGTATACTCTTATTCCCATAGCACCTGGCTCATCTAATAATGCTTGTATCTTTTCTTTTCCGTAGAAAATCGCTTTGGTTTTGCCAGGGTTGGCATCTCTATAATTCTTAGTCCATTTTTTGGCAATGCCTAAAGGTATAGGCTTGCCTTCTCTTCCATTAAAAGCCATAATAGTTATAATTTAAATGTTAAAATATCACTTAAATTAAAATTTAATCTTCAACTGACCACTGCTTAATACTATAAAAAAGCAAAAATGTCATGAATTTATATTTTCCAATATCCTAACTTATTCACTATCAGCATACTATGTTTTTTGTATGAACGGAAGATAAATTCATTCAATAGATGGTAAATTAGCGGCATGACCATTATTCAATTTGAATACATCATAGCGGTAGATAATTATCGCCATTTTGGGCGGGCTGCTGATGCCTGTTTTGTTACTCAGCCTACGCTGAGTATGCAAATTCAAAAGCTGGAAGACCAGCTTGGGGTACTGATCTTTGATAGAAGCAAGCAACCTGTCGTACCCACAGAAATGGGAAAGACTATTATAGCCCAGGCAAGAAAGGTGGTCAATGAGGCAAAAAGGCTGAACGAAATTGTAGCGGAAGAAAAGGGAGAGATAGCCGGGGAGTTGTCCATTGGTATAATACCTACATTATCACCTTACCTGTTGCCGCTGTTCATTCATAATTTTATAGAGCGTTATCCTAATGTAAAGGTTAAAATCTATGAGCTGATTACCGAAGAGGTAGTGAAAAGGCTAAAAAATGAGATTATAGATATTGGTATAATTGTTACCCCTTATGATGATCCAGGCTTGGTGGCCAAGCCCTTGTTTTATGAGGAGTTTTATGCCTATGTTTCTGAAAAAAGTGAGGTATATAAAAAGGATAAGGTGACGGCCGATGACCTGAAAGGAGATAGCATCTTGCTGCTTAATGAAGGGCATTGTTTTAGGGAGCAGGTTATCAATTTATGTCAGATATATAAGGAGCACGATTCACAGTTTAAATATGAAAGTGGCTCTTTGGAAGCGCTTAAAAGAATAGTAGACATACATGGAGGCTTGACCCTGCTGCCTCAGCTGGCAACACTAGATATTGAAGAAAAGCACAGAAAGAAGATCAAGCAGTTTGTAGATCCCAAGCCTGTAAGGGAAGTGAGTCTGGTGATGCACCGCAGCTATTTAAAGCGAAAACTGGTAGAGGCGCTGCATAAAGAAATATTGGAGGCCATTCCTGATAAAGTGGATATTAAGAAAAATGGAGAGGTTATAAAATGGAAGTAAATAAAGTAAAAGAAGCCACCCAGTGCGTGCATAGTGGTGGAATCATCGATGACAGAACTGGAGGGGTAGTTACACCTATACACACTTCTACGGCTTATGATTATTTGGTGGAGGGTCCATTAAAATACCCACGCTATTTTAACACGCCCAATCAGGATGTGGTTGGCGAAAAAATAAGAGTGCTTGAAGATGGTGAATTTGGACTGGTATTTAGTTCCGGCTTATCAGCAATAACTACAGTTTTGCTGGCATTATTGAAATCGGGTGATCATGCTATTTTTCAGGGCGACATTTATGGTGGAACACATCATGCTATAACCAGCGAATTGTCAAAATTTGGTATAGAATTTTCTTTTACCTCAGGTCTGGAAGTAGATGATTTTGCCAAGCACATAAAGAAAGAAACTAAGCTGATTTATATTGAGACTCCTTCCAATCCGCTTTTGAAGATTGTTGACTTAAAGGGCATTGCAGAACTGTGCAAGGCGAATAGCATTATCTCTGTTATCGATAACACCTTTGCTTCACCCATCAACCAAAAACCGATACATTTTGGGATTGATGTGGTAACACACAGTGGCACCAAGTACCTGGGCGGGCATAGCGATATTACATGCGGAGCCGTGGTGACTTCTAAGCCACTTGGTGATAAAATTTACAAGGCAGCGGTCAATTATGGAGGCAGTCTCGACCCACAGACTTCTTACCTGCTCGAGCGCAGCATGAAGACACTAGCCTTGCGGGTAAAACAGCAGAATGAAAATGCCCAAAAGGTAGCCGAATTTTTAGAGCAGCATACTGATGTGCCTGCTGTCTATTATCCTGGCTTGCCAAGTCATCCATCTTATGCTATTGCTAAAGCTCAAATGACAGGCTTTGGCGGCATGCTTTCCTTTGAGGTAAAGGGAGATCAGGATGCATTTGTTAAAAAACTCGAACTGATAAAGGTGGCCATAAGTCTGGGTAGTGTTGAGTCAACCGTTTCGTCACCATTGAAAACATCGCACTCTAAACTATCAGCGGCACAGCGTGCAGAGGCTGGCATCAAAGACAATCTTTTGAGGCTGTCAGTGGGTATTGAAGATGCCGAAGACCTTATTGCAGACCTGGATCAGGCGCTGAAAAACTAATTGAATTATTTTAATACGTAAACCTAATAATACATCGATGAGAAATATTCTTATTATAATTTTTGCTGGCATGAGTATGGCCTTACATGCTCAAAAGAAAATTACTGTCGCAGACATTTATCAGAAGGGGACATTTAGCGAAGCCTCAGTTAGAGGAATCAACTGGATGAATGCCGGGCAGTATTACAGCGCACTTGAGGGTAATGATATTGTAAAATATGATATCACTACTGGCGAGATAGTGGAAACTATTTTGGATGGTGATGCCCTGAGCCCAAAAATTGACTTTTCGAGCTACTCATTTAATGCTGATGAGAGCAAGGTGTTGTTATTAACAGAAAGAGAAAGTATTTACAGAAGGTCTTATACGGCCGAGTTCTATATCTATGACTTCGCGAGTAAGTCTTTGACCAAACTTTCTGATAATGGAAAGCAGTCTTATGCTACATTATCTCCTGACGGAACTAAAGTGGCGTTTGTGAGAGGTAACAATTTGTTCTATGTTAATCTATCAGATGGCAGTGAAGTGCAGGTAACTGATGATGGCAAGTTTAACCACATCATTAACGGTAGCACTGACTGGGTTTATGAGGAGGAACTGTCTTCAACCAGAGCTTTTGAATGGTCAGGAAATAATGATCTGTTTTATCTGACTTTTGATGAAAGTGGAGTTAGAGAATACAACATGCAGGTGTGGAATAAGGGGCAGTTGTACCCAACAGATTACAGGTTTAAATACCCAAAAGCTGGTGAAGACAATTCCAAATTAAAGGCAACTATCTACACCCTTTCTACTAAAGCCAAGAAGGAGGTAAAAGTAGGTGAAGGCGAGTATTATATTGCACGAATTAGCCAGACCCCAAACCCTAATGAGTTATCATTGATCAGGCTAAATAGACTTCAAAATAAGATTGACCTGCTGCATGTTAACACTAAAACGGCTGAAGCTAAAGTGATCTTGTCTGAAACTACAGATACTTATATTGACATTGATTTTGTAGATGACCTTACCTATTTGAAGGATGGTAAATCATTCATTTTTGCCAGTGAAAAAAGTGGTTACAAGCACCTTTACTGGTACGGAATTGACGGGAAACTGAAAAATCAGATTACTTCTGGCAATTGGGAAGTAGATAATTTCTTAGGGGTAGATGAGTCTTCAAGAACCGCCAAGTTGTATTTCACCTCAACAGAATACTCTCCAATGGATAGACTTTTCTATTCAGTAGATATTAATGGTAAGAACAAGAAATCGCTAAGGGCTGAACCTGGTGTTCACAGCATTAATATGAGTAGTGATTTTAAATATTATATTGATAGTCACAGCAGCAATGATCACCCACGTCATGTGAATCTTTACAGCACGGCTAAAAACAAGCTGGTGAAGACTTTAGAAGACAATCAAAAACTAGAGGCGACTATCAAAGAATATAATGTTCAAAAGAAAGAGTTTTTTACTTACAATACAGTAGATGGTACATCAATTAATGGCTATATGATTAAGCCGGCCAACTTTGATGAGAATAAGGAATATCCTGCGCTAGTATTTCAATATAGCGGTCCGGGTTCTCAGCAGGTATGGAACAACTGGGGTGGTGGTAGCAACTTTTACTGGCACCAGATGCTAACTCAAGAAGGTTATATTGTTGTTGTTATTGACCCTAGAGGTACAGGAGGAAGAGGAGCTAAATTTAAGAAGCTTACTTATAAGCAATTAGGTAAATATGAGTCTATCGATCACCAGGCCGGAGCAAAATATCTGGGTAATATTCCATACATTGATGAAGAGAGAATTGGTATTTGGGGATGGAGCTATGGTGGCTATATGTCGTCATTGGCAATGTTTCAGGGTGAAGGACTTTTCAAAGCGGCTATTGCCGTTGCTCCTGTGACCAACTGGAGATTTTATGATACCATCTACACTGAGCGTTACATGGATACGCCACAAAATAATGCTGATGGCTATGACAGTAACTCGCCAACTACCCATGCAGCTAAACTTAAAGGCAATTACCTTTTAGTGCATGGTACTGGTGATGATAATGTGCATTTCCAAAATGCAGTGACATTGCAGAATGTGCTGATCCATGAAGGCAAGCAGTTTGATTCATTCTACTACCCTGACAGGGCTCATGGTATTTCAAAAGACAATGCCAGAATGCATTTATTCACTATGTTGACCAACTGGGTGAAAGAGAATTTGTAAGCTAAGGAAGCTGCTGTCATGCCGGAAAATAAAGGTTTATCTTTTTAAAACCTTTATTTATCCGGTATCTCTGCCTGGCTACTTATAATGAAACACCCATCTACTAATCCTTCAAGGATTAGTAGATGGTCATAAAACAAAAATGGAGATTTCTCTTAACGAAAAATCTCCATTTCACTTTTAGCAACCGTAGCTGCTATTGTGACCAAGCTACAGTTATCTGGCTTTTGTAGCGATATTGCACCGAGGTGCTCATTCTACGTCTGGCTTTCATGCTACTCTCTCAAATAATACCACTCCCTTAGGTGATACTTGATATTAAAGCTTTTTGCAACTATTAGTCATCTCAGACAGTCTACCGAGGCAGCTGACCTTTCACCCTTAACATCAAATTCTCTTAAATCTTATTAATTCAGCAAGCTGTATTAACAGTTATTTAGAAGAACTATTCTATAATGAATTGACCCTGCGACTTTAGTCATCTCAATTTCTAAACCGAAGTCCGAAACCCTTGTACAATTACATCACGAAACTAACTTTACTGACCTAACACTCTTTTGTGTTTGCCGAGAGTATCTCTCACTTGGTGAATCTAAGGTCATCATTATTTTTGCAATCGCAAACTTTTTAAGGTTGTTGTTTCCCACAAGTTTTGAACAAAAAATTGGCCTTAAAAGCAGGTGTTTATCAACCATTATTTACTGATAATCACGGGGTTATCCACACTTTATTTCAGAGCCTCTAATTCAATGGTAAAACAGGTGTATTGATTAGGAATTGATTTAACCAAAAGGTTGCCGTCATGCAGCTTTATTATTTTTCTTGCTAAGCTGAGACCAACACCTGACCCCGCCTTTTTGGTGGTATAGAAGGGGATAAACACTTTATCCATGTCTTCAGCCGCTATACCGGGGCCATTATCAATTATTTTTAATGAAATCTGACGATTACTTTTCGCAAGCTGAATGCCCAGCACTGCATTTTCCTTTCCCCGTAATGCCTCAATGGCATTTTTTATCAGATTGATAATTACATGCTCCATCAAGTCATAATCTGCCGCTATAGTTGAGCCCTCTTTGGCATACTGATATTTAATTTCAATTTGAGCACTCTCCAGATCAGGCTGAAATAATTTTATGATGCGCTGCAAGAGCTCATTCAATTCAAATTGGGTAATGTTTAAATCAGGGTTTTTCGCAAAATCTTTATAGGCATTCACAAATTTCATCAGGCCCTTGCTTCGTCTCTCTATTGTTTTTAGGCTTTCTGATAAATCCTGTGTTTCTTCCTCACTAAAGTTGTTGAATGACTTCTTTCTTTCCAATAGGTTATTGAAGGCATCACTTAAAGAAGCAATAGGGGTTACTGAGTTCATAATCTCATGTGTCAGAACACTAACCAGCCTTTGCCAGGCCTCCACTTCCTTTTGCTCAAGCTCTTCGTTAATATTTTGGATCAATAATAGCGTAAAGGTTTTATCCTGCACCTTAAAAAGTTTGCACTGAATAGATAGCTGGATCAACTGATTATCAATAATGGTTTTTAACACCTTACGATCACCGGATTGCAGTGATTTTACCATGCTTAAAAGACCATCATCAATTTCTTTCAACTCATCAATGTGTCTGAGGATAGGGCGTTTTAATAAATTTTTAGCGGCAGGGTTTAGTAAATCGATCTTACCTTCCTCGTCATAACTAATAAGCGCAACACCCAGGTTTTCGTTGAGTGTTTGCAGGTATAAATAGTGCGACTCACGCTCCATAGATACACGATGAAACTCTTCTATAACATCATTAAAAACCTTGTTAAGCTTATTATGTCCTTCCTGATCGTTTTTGAAAGAGTGTGTGAATCCTCCTTGTTTGACGTTCAACAGGAACTGAGCAAGATTACGACTGGTCTTTTCTACATAATATATGAGGTTCGCCACAAGCCCCGATAAGATCAGGACTAATACTAAAGGCGTGAAAAACCAATCACGATTGAGCAGCACCCAGGAAAGTACCAACGATGCCAGAAGGATAAGTAAGCAGCGGAATATGACATGGAATTTAAAACTCATGCCTTAATATTTGATGCCATATTTATCCATCTTCCTATAAATGGTGGTACGTCCTAAACCCAACTCTTTGGCTGCCTTGCTAATATTGCCTTCATACTTTTTGATGGCCCTTTCTATCGTGTTCTTTTCGATGTCATCAAGGTTCACAGTGTCTACCAAAGGGTTGGCCAAATTATTTTGGTTGATAAGAAAATCATTCATAGTGAGGGAATCTGCATCTGACATGATCACCGCTCGCTCTATGGCGTGCATCAACTCACGAATATTGCCAGGCCAACTATATCCTTTCAGCTCATCAATGACTCCTGCACCAAAGGATGCATATTTACCATACTTGTTGTTAAAAGACTTAAGAAAGTGATTAGCTAGCGCTGGTATGTCTTCTACACGTTCCCGTAAGGGAGGCAATACTATAGTTACTGTATTTAATCTATAAAGTAAATCCTCTCTAAAAGCCTTTTCGGCTATTCCTTTTTGGATATCACTATTGGTAGCCGCTATAACCCTATTATTAACTTTAGTAGGTTTGGATCCACCCACTGGAGTTACTTCCTTATTCTGCAATACAGATAAAAGTTTCGCCTGCATAGCTAATGATAGATTGCCAATTTCATCTAAAAACAAGGTGCCTCCATCTGACAAAATAAACCTACCATGCCTGTCTTCTTTAGCATCAGTAAAAGCGCCTTTTACATGTCCAAATAGCTCCGATTCGAATAGCGTTTCTGTAATAGCGCCCAAATCAACCTTAATAAATGGCCCTTTGTTTCGGAGTGAGTTCTTATGCAACAGTTTAGCAATTTCTTCCTTTCCAGTTCCATTCTCACCAAGAATTAGAACATTAGCATCAGTACCGGCAACCTTCTGCACTTGCTTTAGCACTTGCTTCATGGCTTCAGATTCACCCTCTACAATATCATCACTGGCTATCAGCATTTGGTGAATGGAGCTCTGCTGTGCCTTTAAAGTTTTAATCTCTTCTTTGGATTTACCATGCTCATAGGCCAATTGTATGGTTGCCAAAAACTTCTCGTTTTCCCATGGCTTAACTATAAAATCCGCAGCCCCACGCTTCATGGCTTCAACCGCAAGCTTGATGTCACCATAGGCGGTCATCATTACCACTTGTTGGTCTGGTTTAATCTCACGGATCTTTTGTAGCCAGGTAAGACCGTCTTGTCCGTTAGTAGCCCCAGTAGTGAAATTCATATCCAGTAAAACCACATCAAATTGCTGATTACTGAGCAAAAAATTAATCTGCTGTGGATTACTCTCCACCACCACTTTTGAAAATTGTGGTTTTAAGACAATGCGTGCTGTATGTAGCACATCTACATCATCATCGATTACCAATATATGCGCATCATTCATATTGTTGGCAATTTATTAAAATGTTTCAATACGGAACATTTTTATGTTTCATAATGAAACATAGAATTTAAAATTTGTAAAAGAAAAAGGCCTCAATTGAGGCCTTTTATGTTAGAGTTATTGCTTTAATTATTGAATGGATATTCTTCTGACTAAAGAAGACGAACTGTCTTTAATCTTCACCAAATAAATGCCCTGAGCAAAGGCACTTACGTCAATGCTGAATTCAGTAGCCTGGTTATTCATTTCTACTGACTTTGCCCATTTGACTTTTCCATTTAGATCAACGATCTGCACAGTAGTCAACCCTTTGAATGTATTATTAACCCCAATTGTAAGCTGCTCATTAGCAGGTACAGGATAAATTAATACATCGCTATCAACTTCTTTTAATATGCCAGTTGGTATGTCATCATCATCAAATTGAATCCTTAGATTGTCAATTGCCCAGCCCCAGGCATTAGCACCAAAATCTGAGAACAATCTAAACCTAAGCTGAATGATATCACCTGACTCAAAAGTATTCTTGATATCTATTTCCCGAGGTCTATACAAACTTTTTGTTGCTGTATTGGATGTGCCATCCCAAGCCTCGTCAGCATCTGAATCGTAACCATCAAGCAATGGCACCCAGTTATTACCATCCTTTGAACCCTCTACGATAACATAATCCCAAAACTCCTGGTCGCCAAACACTGTTCCTGCTTCACCTTCTTCTACCAAAACAATCTCATCAAACCTTATAAAGGCATCAGTTTCAGCTACAATAATTGGGGTTACTAATTGTGCGGTAAGATTTACCTCATTTACCCCAAGGCTTTCAGCCGTAGGATATGGGTGATCAGTATTTAGTGCTCTTGTGGCACCACTGCCTGATGCTATGTTAATTGTAAAACCATCTTTAATAAAGTCAACATCATTGTTGATATTCTCAAAGTCAGAATAATAAGATACAATTGGTTCTAGATTTTCGGTTACATTAATGGCTGATACACTTGAGAAATAAGGAACGCCACTTACGTAGCTAATTGCCTGAATTTCATAATTACCAGCGACACTTACAGATAATGATGCTTCTAATGACTCAGGTGCAGCGTTTTCTTCAATACTGCCTGCATATAAATCGTTAGCAAATACCTGAGTGCTGTCATAAGCTGATCTTAAATCAATAGTAAGTTCAATTGCCAGTTCAGTAAGCGATTTTCCTATAGAAGCAATAACTGGAGCCAGCGGCACTTCAGGAGCTTTAAAGTCCGCTAATTCTGGAATGTCCGCTGTCCAAATGCCACGTCCAAAAGTTGCTATTATTACTTGACCATCTTTTATTTTAAAATCCCATATTGATACCGAAGGAAATTCATCTAATAAAGACCAGTTAGCTCCTGCATCGGTTGTTTCGAATATGCCTATTTCTGTTCCCGCCCAATAGGTATTTTCGTCATAAGGCATGGCCTGAAGGGCAAAAGTTGCTACATCAGGAAAGCCATTACTTGTACTTCCTGCACTATATCCAGAAATATCTGTCCAAGTTTGACCAAGATCATTTGTCCTAATAATCTTGGGAGAGTTTGCAACAGAAAAGACTGCAAAAGCAGTACTATCCTTAGTCGGGTGTGAGTATATTCCGGTACACAACCCAAGGTTGGCAAAATTGGGCACTGGCTCAAAAGACTCTCCTCCATCAACAGAAACAAATAAAGAGCCCTCTTCGGTCATTCTGCCTCCAGCCCAGACAATTCTTGGGTCAGCTTTTGATACCTCCACATCAGAACCACTCCAGAAGCCCCACTTTTCAGATATTGGTATTTCCCTCCAATTTCTTCCAAAATCAATGCTTTTATATACTCCTGTTTCTTCTACAGTGAATAATACGTCTGTGTCTTGATATGACGAGGACAGCCTTGAAACAAATGGTCCCCCATCTTCACTTAGTCCATTTGTGGCATTATAAAAACTTTCTCCACCATCATCAGTTCCTACAAACCCATTGTTCTGAGAACCTCCAATAAACTTTAATGGATCTGTGTAGTGCGCGACCACTTCAAAACCATCTCCTCCAATAAAAAAATTATAGACGGAAGTACTTGAAGCATCTTCAGAGGCAGATGATAACCAAGTACCATTATCTTGAGTACCGCCCATGTATTGCTCTCTGCCTAAAATCTTGTCAGCACCATAAAACTGACTTGTATTATACCCGGAGCCTAACCAAGTCCAACTGCCATTGGAAACACCTGGTGCAGTACCAGGATCTGAAGCATAAATGCCCCCGTCTGTACCTAATAATATTTTAAACTCACTTTCAGATTGATTGGTAATAATAGGAACCATAACATGATTATCAGGGTGCACACCATTTGTAGTTCCCTGAATATGGAGGTTATTACTGTTGAAGGTCTGTCGCGCATCCGTAACTACAGTAAGGTCCCCACCCAGAATAGCGGATGTAAATCGCGAAATAGTCACTTTTGAACTCGGGAGTGCAGCAGCATTCCAAACGCCTCCTTCAGTCAATGTTGGAAAAACGGTATACATCTCTTTGTGTTCATGTCCTCCATTAAGAGCAATGTTTTCATCAGGAGTAGAGGCACTGTAAGGAACATTATTAACAAATAAATATTCTCGGCTTTGCGTAGTGCCATCACCATCAAAATTTTCGACAATTAAGTTAAATTCACCGTCTTCTTGTTGATCTCTAAAGGAGACCATTAACTGCACATCATCCGTAACATTCCAGACTTCAAAGGGAACTTCAATATAATCTTGAAATGAGTAGTTATTAGCTTCTACACCAGAGCCTTGTCCCGTTGGTATTGTGAAGCGATGTGCCATCTGACTTATGCCTGGACCAAAACGGATTTCTACAGTCTTATCTTCTGCTTCTGCAGGTTTTACATCAAGCCTTCCACCTGCATCACTTACATTTGAAAAATTTGAAAAACTAACAAAGTCCTTTACTTCATCGGCTTCCAAACCATAAAAAGTAGTAGTCTCTCCATCTAAAGAAGGGTTTCTGGTAAGGCTAAACAAACTTACCCCTCCAAAATATACATTATCATCATTAAAAGGATTTACTAATATACAATTGTCATAGGAGCCCTGAACTAAAAAGTCTATCGGTGCATCGTCAAAGATTACTTCGACTAAATTCCAAATTGCTCCCCCATCTTCTGTTAAATACAAGTCAGCACCTGCCCCGGATCTAGTTCCTACAGCAGATCCATATACTTTATTAGGGTTAGTATGAGATATGGCTAACTCTAATCTATTACTTAGGCTTAACCCGGTACTTACTTCTGTCCATGTTAATCCGGCATCAATAGATTTAACAACCCCTTCTGCCAAGACGGACGCGTATTGTATATTGAAGTCGGATGGTGCAGCAATGACTTGCTGGACAGGCCTTCCAGCACTTTGAAACACCTTATTCCATGAAACTCCACCATCAGTTGAGCGCATGATCGCACCATCTCCAAAATCAAATCCCAAACTTCTCTTTCCTGCTGTGCTAGCCAGCAGAGTATTCTCGTTGGTAGGGTCAACAATTATTCTACTTACATTACCAAAATCATTATTGACCGTACTAGCCAATAAACTCCATGTAACACCTTTATCTTCAGATTTGTAAATCCCATTACCATTTTGACCAAAGGGCGCTCCACCACCAAATGATTCCCCCGTACCGGCATACATTACGGAACTATTTGAAGCAGACATGGCCAATGATACCACTTGTAAATTTTCAATTTCAGGGGCTATTTCAAGCCATGATATTCCTCCATCCGTTGTTTTCCAAATTCCACCACTCACACCTGCTGCAAACCATGTTTGACTTGAATTATCATCCGGGTCAACAATAATAGCCCGGGTTCTTCCAGGCACATTAACTGGCCCCCTTTCTTTAAAGGTAGGTGTAGATTCAGTTCTAGAACTAAACCTTTTCCCTTTTTTGGCCTTTAATAATTCTTGATTCTTATAATCAAATTTATACTGAGGGTGCTTAAAAGGAGCATCCAAATCTTCTTGTCCTGCTCTAATCGCAGCCTGATAATATGCATATTTTTCTGGCCCATCATAAGTTCTTCCATTTACAACAATAGATTTTTTATGTGTTTTGCTTTTAGATTTGGCAACGAAATTATCTTTTCGTGTGTCATTAAATTGTAATAATGACATCATGATGAGTACAGCAGAAAATACTGCACCCATAATCAATTTGAAGGCGGACTTTTTCATTTAATTATTCTTGGTTTAGGTCAGGAGCAGACTCCCTTTTTTTAGTTTCAACATTGTACACATAATAGTTGTTTGAACTATCAACAACTGGGATACCTGATATCAAATCAGCTCGCACTTCGTTTTCTGATTGCCAGGATACCTTTCTTATTCGTTCTTTTGATTCATATATAACCTCGTTCTTATTTAGGTCATAAATTATGAATACCACTCTGCTTACATTGTCTTCTACCTTACTTGTAGAACATAACATATAAGTTTTGGTTACATTGGGTTGATAAATAACGTCACCCCCTAACATTTTCAGTGCTGCTTCCTCTACTTTTTCATGGTTTTCTACATCCTGGGGAGCCTTAGAGGCATTACATGCGACAAAAAAGCATAGCGATAGTAAAGCAAGGACTTTTGCCATTTTGATTAATAGTTTGGTTTACAGTAATAAAATAGCTTGAAAGTTACATTGAAATTGTGGTAGTCAAAATATAATACTGCTCTAATTGATATTTTATACCATATTAATTGGAAAATGTTGCTGCCTGATGATCAGCATATTAGTTGTAGACTGTTCCGAACTGAAACAATAAGATGTTTCAGTTCGGAACAGTTCTGCATTTGGAACAGGATCAAATCGTACTTTAAAGTGATTAAACCTTAATTTTATGATATGGCACTGTTTACGCTTATCATAATTTCAAATGATTAAACCATGCTCAGAAATTACCTTAAAATAGCACTAAGAAATCTTGTCAAAAACAAGGTGTTCACTACCGTGAATATTTTAGGCCTTGCCTTCGGCATAGCCTGCTTTGCCTTTATATCATTATGGGTATGGGACGAGCTAAGACAAGACCAATTCCATAACAATGGAGTCAACATCTATCAGCTCTTTGGTGAAGTGGGACCCGATGGTGAAAGACTAATCAGGCCTTACTTTCCTTCTGCCATGGTTGAGCCTGTCATTGATCAATTGCCAGAAGTTGAAAATATTACCAGAGTCTTTCCATCAAAGGTCGTTTTTTCAAAAGATGCTTTTAAGTTCTCAGAATCAGGCCTTTATGTCGATTCATCATTTCTAAAGATTTTTAACTTCCCTTTAAAGGAAGGTGCCATTGAAAATACCTTTAGAGAAACTCACTCCGTAGTTATATCAGCCGAATTAGCTGAAAAATACTTCCCCGGACAATCTGCATTAGGAAAGTATATTGACATTGTACAAAAGGAAAAGCAGCAGTATATAGTTACTGGTGTTCTAGAGTCCCTGCCGGGCTATTCTTCACTTTCATTCGACTACCTTTTACCTTATGACAAATTTGAATCTGAGTCTCGTCCATGGTGGGGGAAGAGCAATAGATGGGCCTTTTCAAATTTTAACCTTACCACCTATGCTCAACTGCAGGACGGTATAAATACCAAAGACTTTGAAGCCAAATTAAACTCGCTCTTTCAAAAGTATCTGCCCGAAGAAACCAATGATGAAATCTTTATTTATCCATTTGAAGAGGTATACTTACACTCAGATTTTTCTAATGGAAGAGTGCCTACAGGAAGAATCAAATATGTTAAATTATTGTTCTTTATAGCCCTCGTTGTACTCTTAATTGCGTGCATCAATTTTATTAATCTTTCCACAGCCATTGCTCATAAAAGAGCTAAAGAGGTAAGCCTTAGAAAAACTGCAGGAGCAAAAAAGGGTCAGATCGTATTTCAGTTTTTAACTGAATCTTTAATTATCTCAGCCTTCGCTTTTATTATCGCCATTGCCTTTGTTGAGGTGCTAATGCCCTCATTCAACCTACTTACCCAAAAAGCCATAGTGGTACCTTTTAGCTCGGTTGGATTTATTTTGCTGCTGGTTGGTTCAACTTTAATCATTGGCATTTTAGCGGGCATTTATCCTGCATTTTTCCTTTCCTCTTTTGATGTTACTAAAACATTAAAAAGTAATGGCTCTATCACTGATGGATTGAAAGGACTTCGCAAAGGCCTGGTGATTTTTCAGTTTACATTATCTATAGTCTTTATAGTCTTTACACTGCTTGTTTTTGACCAAGTGGATTTTATCCAAAACAAAGAGCTTGGTATAAGGAAAAGCAATATAGTAAGGCATGCCCTTAACGGAATTAGAGGTAAGCAAGACACTTATAAAAGCGAACTGCTACAAATACCAGGAGTTGAGTCAGTAACTTTTACTGAGCAGGATCCATTCGGCACTGATAATGCTAACGCTGGTGTTTTTTGGCCGGGAAAACCAGAGGACACGGACATCTTTTTCAATGTAATTCAGGTGGATCAGGACTTTACAGAAACCTTTGAAATTGAAATACTCGAGGGCAAAGCGTTTGAAAAAAATAACTCCAACGATCAAAAAACTTTCCTTATCAATGAGTCAGCGGCCAAAGCCATAATGGTTGAAAATCCAATCGGGATGGATTTAACGGTCTGGGGTCATGAAGGCAAAGTAGTTGGGTTGATCAAAGATTACCACCATCAATCTTTAGCTCAGTCAATAGAGCCCGTAGTGATCATTTGCAACCCACAGGAAACATGGAACGCTTTTATCAGTATTGCCTCTGATCAATCTAAGAAAGATGCTCTTAAGGCTATTCAATCAGTTTACTCAAAGTATGAAGATGAGTATGTATTTGAATACAACTTTGTTGATGACTTGTACCAGCAGAAGTATAGTGACATTGATACCGCTGGTAAATTAAGCAGTGTATTTGCCGTAGCAGCGATCATTATTTCATGCCTTGGCCTATTCGGACTTTCAGCATTTGTTGCTGAACAAAAATCAAAAGAAACCAGTATCAGAAAAGTGCTTGGAGCCTCAGAGGCCAGCCTTCTTATTCTGTTTTCTAAAGGTTTTACAACATTGGTTTTTATCTCGTTTATTATAGCTGCCCCTATTGCCTTCTTTTACGGAAAGTACTGGCTCTCTAATTATGCCTATCACATAGAGGTGGGTGTTATGCCGTTCATTATCGCTGGCGGCTCAGCCATATCTATAGCCCTTCTCACAGTTGGTTATAGCACGCTAAAAGCTGCATTAACAAAGCCTGCTGATGTTTTAAAAGAATCTTAGACTCAAAATAAATGCTCAAAAATTATCTTAAAATCGCCTTTCGCAATATCCTCAAATCGAGGGTGCATGCGGCCATCAATATCACCGGCCTAGCCGTTGGTTTAGCGTCCGTGCTGTTGATTAGCTTATTTATCATTGATGAATTAAGCTATGATCAGTTTCATGAAGATGCTGATGACATTTACCGTATTGCATGGTGGTCTGATGACCCACAAACCCGTACCCCGCACCCAATGGCTCAGGGCCTTGTAGCCGAGTTTCCTCAGGTAGAAACAGCAGTCTCTCTCTCTCCTCTTTGGGGACCTGGTTTAACCAAACAACGCTTCTCAGTTCGTAACCTTGAAAAGGATATCACTTACGATGAAACAGAACTACTGAGTGTAGATAGCACGTTTTTCGATGTGTTTTCATTTAATCTGATCAGAGGTAATAAAGACAAGGTACTTAGAAGCACTCAAGGAGTGGTGATTTCAGAAAGTATTGCCAAAAAGTACTTTGGAGACGAAGATCCAATGGGCAAGGAGTTGTCAATAAACTTTGATGACCTCAAAGTAACGGTAGAAGGTGTATTTGAAGATGTACCCGTCAACTCCCATTTCCATTTTGATATTCTTGTTTCTTATGTGGCCAACAAGTCTATGCGTGAGCCCGGGGATCAGTTTTTTGCCTGGGCAGATTTTGGTCATTTCAATTATATCAGATTAAAGCATAGCAGTAACCCTGATCTATTGCAAAGCCAATTGATGAGCTGGGCTGAGAAATATGTTGATGTATCTCCAGAAGAGTGGAAAAATGCCAAAGAGGCTGGCGATCATTTCGAATTGCAGCGTATCACAGATATTCATCTAAAATCTAACATTAGATGGGAGTTGGAGTCAAATAGTAATATAGAGTACATCTACATTATGCTGGCTGCCGCTATTCTTATTCTTGTAATCGCCTGCATCAATTTTATGAACCTGGCCACTTCACTTTCTGTTATGCGTTCCAAAGAGATAGGCATTAGAAAATCTTTAGGGGCTTTTAAAAAGCAACTCACTTTTCAGTTTCTTGGGGAGTCGTTTCTGATTGCCATTCTAGCAATGATTTTTGCTGGTCTTATTGCAGAAGTTGGATTACCGATCTTCAATTCAATCACAGGCAAATCCTTAGTTATTTCTTATATCAATCAACCCATACTGCTGGTAATTTTGGTAGGAAGCACCCTGATTTCAGGACTAATTGCGGGTCTATATCCTTCACTATTTCTTTCCAATTTAAATGCCGCTGTTAGTCTTAAAGGTATTGAAAAGATTAACCCAAAAGGAAGTTTATTAAGGAAGTCATTGATGGTTTTTCAGTTTGCGATTTCAATGATATTAATCGTTGGGAGTATCGTTATCTATCACCAGCTACAGTTTGTAAATAGCAAAGACCTTGGCTTTGATAGTGAAAAGGTGATTGTAGTTCCACTTAAGAACTACGCTCTGTATTCAAAATTTCAGGAAATGAAAGCCGAAATGCTTCGGATTCCAAATGTTGAAAGTGTATCTGGTAGCTCCAATATTCCTGGTCAGCAGTTCAACCAGAATGCTGTTTCTCTGGCGAATGATCCTAACATGCTTATCAATGCCTCAGAGGTGCTGGTAGAACATGACTTCTTCAAAACATTGGGCATAGAATTCCTTGAAGGCCAAAATTTCAACAAGGACTACAAAAAGGACACTTCTGTTTTTATCATTAATGAGACTGCAGCCAAACAGTTGAATCTAACCAATGGTATTGGTTCTGAAATAGTATGGCATTGGGATAATAATGGTGCCGAGCCATTAAGAGGAACACTCATCGGGATTGTGAAAGATTTCCATTTCAACTCATTACATCAGCCCGTACGGCCATTAATTTTTAATCGCTTTCCTGGTTACAATAGCTTCATTATTAAAACCAAGGTTGGTGATATTAGAGAAACAGTAGCCTCTATCGAGGAAGTTTGGCAGCAGTTTGAAGATCGTTTTGGCTTTGAGTATACCGTACTATCTCAAGACCTGAGTCAGCTTTACAGCAGCGAAAACAAAACGGCTACAGTATTTTCAGGGTTCTCGGCCATCGCCATATTTATTGCCTGCTTTGGCCTTTTCGGAATGGCCTCATTAAGCTACTCACAACGCAAGAAAGAGGTAGGCATTAGAAAAATATTAGGTGCCTCCACTAAGGCATTGTTAAAACTACTACTTCACGATTTTAGCAGGCTGATATTCATTGCCATTGTGGTAGCAATACCCACAGCATGGTGGGTGATGACCCGCTGGCTGGAAAATTTCAGATATCACATAAATATTAACTGGTTTGATTTTGCCCTCGCTGCTACGGCACTAATTGTCGTAGCGCTGATAACCATAGGACATCTGACATTTAGAACAACAAAAGGAAATCCTGTAGATGTGCTGAAAGATTAAAAACCTAAAACTCAAAATCTCATGTTTAAAAACCTCATCAAAGTCGCTATTAGGAACTTACTCAAACACAAGTCCTACTCCATTATCAATATTGCAGGTCTGGCCGGTAGTATTGCCGTAACCATACTGATACTGATTTATGCTCAAAGCATCTTATCCTATGATCAGTTTCATGCCGATTCTGACCAGATATATTTCATGTACAGAGACAGGCCAACCGAAGATGGCAGGTTAGATGTCTTTGACACCTGGTATCCTTTGGTAGATGTGGCTAAAGAAGAATTTCCTACAATTGCCGAAGGAACAAGAAGTGTGAACATTGGTAACACCATGATCCAAAGAGGGGATAAGGGTTTTGAACAATCCCTCACTTATGCGGACTCTAACTTCTTTGATGTGTTCTCCTTCCCAATGATCAAAGGTGATCCATTAACTGCCTTAAACGAGATCGATGCGGTAATAATCTCTGAAGAAGTAGCCAACAAATTCTTTGGTGATGAAGACCCTATAGGCAAAACACTAACTTTTGGTTTTAACAACGAGCGTGTGGTGACTGGAGTTCTGGGAAAAATCCCTTCTAACTCATCTTTCACTTTTGAATGTATTGTTCCTATGAATGACAGGGTGGTTCATAACTGGGTTGGCGAGAATTTATGGGGTGGGTCTTTCTGTAACTCCTTTATCAAGTTAAAAGCTGGTGCAGATGACAAACAACTTGCCGATCAGTTGCACATCCTCATGGATAAATATGTAGTAGAACAAGAAAGGGGCGATTTTCTAATCTTACCAATCAAAGACTATTTTGATAAAATGACTGGCCAAAAGCAATATGCCTATATCATGCTAATTGTTGCCTTTGGCATCTTATTCATTGCCATCATCAACTTTGCTAACCTTTCTACTTCTCAGAGTTTATTAAGAACCAAAGAAGTAGGCGTAAGAAAAGTTTTAGGTGCTAAAAAAGGAGGCCTCATTAGTCAATTTATTGGCGAATCGATGATTATGAGTCTCCTAGCCTTGCTTCTTGGCGGACTGTTAGCAGAGCTTCTTTTACCTAAATTCAACGACCTGATTGGTATCCAGCTGGACATTGTTTACTCACCTATTAACCTGTCAATAATGCTACTTCTGGCACTAGCCATCGGTTTTATCTCTGGTAGCTACCCTGCACTTTTTGTCTCCAGAATGAAGTCCGTTTCGATCTTCAAGGGAGACAAGGTTTCCGGTAAAATGACGGTGCGTAACCTATTGGTGAGCATTCAGTTTATTTTGGCAATTGCCTTGATGGGAAGTTTGGGCATTATCATGCAGCAAATAGATTTTATGAAATCCCATGACTTAAATTTTGATCAGGACAATGTGATGGTAGTCCCATTATCTTTAAGGGATTTTGAAGACCCTCAAGCTGCACTTCCAAGAGTTGTGTCATTTAGAAATGAGCTTAAAAAGCTACCTGGAGTTGAGGCCGTTACGGGTTCCAGCTCAGTGCCAGGAAACTATAGAAGATCATTTACCTTATTTCTGCCAAAAGGTAAAGAAGACATGCCTCCTCTGGACTGGCAAGTAGCCGTTGTTGATCATGATTTCTTTAATACTTATGGTGTAGATGTGCTTCAAGGTCGCTCGTACATTCAAGGGTCAGCCAATGACTTTGAGCATGGGGTAATTCTTAACAGAACGGCTATGGAACAAATTGGCTGGTCATCTATTGAGGGCAAAAAATTATTATTTCCCAGGTCCAGAGAAGAGCTTGATATTGTTGGACTGGTAGAAGATTTTAATGTGCAGTCATTACGTGATCCTGTGCAACCATTAGTGCATTACTATGGTGGAGATAGCGCTAGATCTTATCGATTTATCTCTATAAAACTAAATCCCAAATCAAGAGAAAGTACGCTTGCTTCAATTGCCAGCACCTGGGAGAAAATGGATTTCGGTTTGAACTATGAATACTATTTCCCGGCAGAGCGATTCAGAGACCTTTATGAGACAGAAGAGAATATCGCCAATGTGCTCACTTATGCCATGATTTTGGCCATTGTAATTTCATGCCTCGGACTTTATGCTCTTGCTTCTTTCAGTGTAATGTTGAAAACTAAAGAAATAGCCATCAGAAAAGTACTGGGAGCTTCTATCAGTAGCATCATTACCTCCTTCTCAAAGCAATATCTATATGTCGTTTTAGCTTCTGCTATACCTGCTGTGGTAATCTCATGGTATGGAATGAGCGACTGGCTTCATGACTTTGCTTATAGAATTAGCATTGGGGCTGAGGTTTATATTTTGGCCATTTTAAGTGCTATTGTAATCGCATTTATAACTGTCTCCTATCACGCATTGAAAGCCGGAGTAACCAACCCGGTAGATTCATTGAAAGAAGAATAATATGCTCAAGTATTATGTAATAGCAACCTATAGAAATCTCAAAAAGAGGCCTTTCTTTTTGATGCTGAATGTGCTGGGGCTCACTTTAGGAGTGCTCATAAGCACACTCATAGCTCTCTATGTCAATACTGAATTTTCCACAGATAAAGGTCTCGCCAAATCAGAGCACATTTATAGATTGTTGCGTAATTCGGTAAGGGATGGTCAGGATTATAGAGTAGGAGTAACTTCAGGTCCTTTTGCAGAAGCGCTGGTTAATGATTTTCCTAATGAAGTTGAATCCACACTAAGGGTAATGCCCACCGATGGCCTGGTTTCTGTAAATGATGAAACACATTATAATGAAGACTTTTTCTATTTGGCCGACTCAAACTTCTTCGAGTTTTTTAATTATGAGTTTGTTTATGGTGATGCAAGTACGTCTTTCACAAACCCACAGTCAGTTATCCTGACTGAGGCCACTTCAAAAAGGTTATATGGCGATAAAAATCCTATTAATAAAACGATTCGGTTAGACAGAGATTTCGAGTTCATAGTTACTGGGGTTATTAAAGTGCCTGTGGTTAAATCGCATTTGGATTTTAATATGATCAGTAGAATTGATGTCATTAGAAATTTCAATTTTTTCAAGCAGTGGTGGAGTAATAACCTCGTCACCTATGTGAAAGTTAGTGAAGCATCTTCTCAAACAAAGTTGGAAGCTCTTTTCCCAGGGTTTATGGAGAAATACTTTGGTGAAGATTTCATAAAAACAGGCAGAAAAATGGGGCTTGAGCTCCAGAAAATACGTGATATGTATTTTGATAGTGATGTGCAATACGACAATTATGTTCATGGAAATATTGACACGGTTTACATATTCCTTTGGGTCGGAATATTTCTTATCGTCATAGCCTGCATCAATTTTGTAAACCTTACCACAGCCGTTTCATCGTTAAGAAGCAAGGAAGTTGGTGTTAGAAAAATTCTCGGGTCAAATAAAAAACAGCTTCTAACTCAATATATGTTAGAAGCATTCGCCATCTGCGGTTTTTCCGTAATAGTGGGATTTATGCTGGTGGAGATATTATTGCCACAATTCAACAGCCTGTATAATCTTGACCTTCAAATTAACTGGTTTAACAAGCAAACTATCATTTATGGGTCATCAACCGTTCTAATTTTAGTTACTCTGTCAGGGGTTTATCCTGCTCTGCTTTTATCCTCCTTCAACCCATTAAATACTATTAAAGGCAAAGTGGCGGCATCGGGAACAATGTCAGCCCTTCTGAGAAAAGGTTTGGTGATTTTTCAGTTTACATGCTCTATTCTTCTGTTTATAGCCACACTGGTAATTTCCGGTCAAATGAGCTTTTTATCATCAAAACCACTTGGTTTTGACAAGGAATATGTTGTGCTCATCAATAATAACAATCAGGATTTACAATCCAATCTAGACCTGTTTACAGAAAGAGTGGAACAAGTTAATGGTGTACAGACCGTAAGTACTATGACTGGAGAACCTGGAGGTTTTCATGATACGAATTCACTGCATCTTGAAGGCAATGAAGATGGATTTGCCATGCGAACTGTATTTTGTGATGCTTCATATTTTCAAACCTTTGGCTTAGAAATGAGTACTGGCCGCTTTTTTAGAAAGGACAACCAACCCGACTTAGAAAATGCCATAGTAATAAATGAAACTGCTTCTAAAAGCTTCGGTTTCGCCACTCCAGAAGATGCATTAGGCAAGCGCTTAAAAAATCAATTTGCAGACTCAGCTTTCAGAGAAATTATTGGGGTGGTAAAGGATTATAATTTTTCCTCACTCAAGGACAAAATGGAGGCTTTGGTATTATCTCCTAGCAGACGAGCATGGAAAATTGCCATTAAATTATCAAGTACAAATGTGCAACAACAGCTAGCTGATATTGAAGTTGAATACAAGAGAATTGTAAATGTATACCCTTTTGAATATCAGTTTTTGGATGCGAAAATAGAAGCCATGTACAATGAAGAAGTTACTCAAAAGAACATATTCATATTGTTTAGCCTCACCAGCATTGGAATAAGCTGCCTGGGCATTTTAGGTCTGGCAGCATTTACAGCTAATCAAAGATCTAAGGAGATTAGTATTCGTAAAGTGTTAGGGGCTTCGGTCTATAATATCTCATTGCAGCTTAGCAGCCAGTTTACCAAGCTAGTATTGGCAGCTAACCTTATAGCGTGGCCATTGGCCTGGCTATTTGCTGATGAATGGCTCTCAAATTTTGCCTACAGTATTTCCCTCAATCCTTTTTATTTCATCATTGCCGGAGTGGCAACGTTAATTATAGCACTGCTTACAATATTGTATCAGTCATTAAGCGCTGCTATTTCTAATCCAATTGATGCTTTAAAAGAAGAATAATCCAATAACAACATGCTCAAAAATTATATTAAAATAGCTATACGAACCTTACGCAGAAAATCAGTTTTTGCACTCATTAATGTAGTGGGTCTTTCCTCAGGCCTATTATGTGTTGTCTTTATCTTTAACTGGGTTCAGAATGAGCTGTCTTATGACAGGCACATCAGAAACAGCCAAAATATCTACAGAGTAGCCGCTGAGGCAGGCACTGGAGATGACAAGTGGCATCAGTCGGTCACTAGCCTACCCTTGGGGCCAAGCATGCGAGACACCTATGCCAATATTGTAGCGCAGGCCAGGCTTGATAAAAATAATGCCCTTGTTTCTCGAGGTGAGGTTAAATATATAGAAGACTACATCATCCTGACAGACCCGGAATTTTTTAATGTATTTGACTATCACTTGCTTAAAGGAAATGAAAAAAATGCGCTGTCTAATCCCTATCAAATAGTACTGACAGAAACTATAGCCGATAAATATTTTGCTGGTGAAGATCCGTTAGGCAAGACATTAAAAATACATCAATATGACCCGAATGGCAAGGGTGTTGATTATACCGTAACAGGTGTAATTGCTGATCCTCCGCACAATTCTCATTTTACTTTCAACATGCTAGGCTCCATCAGCACCATAGAAAGTGTGAACCCTGAAGCCATGACCCGATGGATGAACAACAGCTACCATACCTATGTCAAATTAAAGGATGGGACTAACCCTAAAGATATCGAAGCCCAACTGCCAGATTTAATCCAGTTGAATATGGGCGAAGAAATGGAAGAGTATGATCTTTCTTACCGCTTTTATCTGCAACCAATAACAGATATACACCTGCACTCTGACATTCAATATGAATTTAGAGCCAATGGAAATATAGAGCTGGTATGGGTTTTTGGAGCTATTGGAATGCTTATTTTAACCCTCGCCTGTGTTAATTACATCAACCTATCAACCGCATTTTCTCTCGATCGGGTGAGAGAAGTTGGTGTTAGAAAAGTACTCGGAGCGCACAAATCTCAGCTTGTAAAACAACACTTTGCCGAGACCATAATACTAGTGTTAATATCAATATTGCTTTGTGGCCTAATGATAGAAATTGTTAAGCCTGTTTTCTATTCAATTACAGGTAAAACCGACATCAAATTTGACCTCACTACAATACTCTTACAGTTATTTTCCATCTGTATTCCGCTTGTTTTGATTGCCGGCTATTTTCCGGCCAAAATTTTGGCTAATGTAAATACTGTAAGCTCTTTAAAAGGAAAAGTGAATAAAAGCAACACCTCTGCATTGAGATCTGGACTGGTTGTATTTCAATTTTCGGTAACATTATTCATCATCATTTCACTTATTGTGGTTCAGCAGCAGCTAAATTTTGTCCAATCGAAAGATCTGGGCTATGATAAAAATAATCTGCTAGTTCTTGCTGTAAACGGAAGTGAAGAGGTAATAAGTAATTTTGATGCTTTTAAAAACACCTTGATAACCACCCCTGAAATTCAGTCTGTTGCTCGCTCAAACTCAATGATAGTTGGGGGCCTTGGCAATGTTAATGGGCGAATAATTAATGAAAAAGGAGAAAAGCAGTTCGAGAAACTCTATCGTCTGAGAATAGATTATGATTATTTTAACACTTATGGCATTCAGCTATTGAGTGGACGTAATTTCTCTTTAGATCATCCTACTGACTACACGCAAAGCTACATCATCAATGAAAGCACGGCCAAAGCCTTTAATTGGGATGTTCAAGAGGCCATTGGCAAGGAATTGACATTGGGTGGTAATACCGGAAATATCATTGGAGTAACAAAAAACTTTCATTATAACTCATTACACCATGAAATTGAGCCGCTCTGTTTGACTTTACCTCACAGTTATTTTTCCAGAATAACGATAAAAGGCAACAACTCCCAGCAGCTACTAAAAGAAGTTGAACATGCATGGCAAAAGCATTTTCCAGAAGAGCTTTTTGATTATAGATTTCAGGATGATGCGCTCTTTTACAATTATGAAAATGACCTGAGATTTGGTCAAATCTTTAATGTTTTTGCCATCTTATCCTTACTCATTTCATTTCTGGGTCTCTTTGGATTAATTGGCTTTAATATTCAGAAAAGAACCAAAGAAATTGGTATCAGAAAAGTATTGGGCAGCTCATCAACACAAATTATTCAGTTGGTTTCTAAAAGGTATTTAAAACTTATCCTTATCGCGGCAGTTTTTGCAATTCCTTTAGCAGCACTTTCTATGAACGAGTGGCTTGCTACTTTCTCATACCGCACAACAATGGAAGTCTGGTATTTTATTTATGCATTAGTCATTGTGTTGGCATTTGCCTTTGTAATAGTTTTAGTAAGAGCTTTTAAGCCCGCCCTAACTAACCCTGCTAACATTCTTAAAGAGGAGTAAAATTTTACTCCTCTTTAAAATTTCTTTGAATGAACTAATAACCAAAAAAAGCGTTGATGTAACTTTCAACTATTATGGCAAAGACGAAAGTTACTATTGGTCACGTATTTAAGACCATTGTTTGGCCCAGAAGAAATCAGCTTCTTGTTGGCCTTGTATTAATTGTAATCAGCCGTTTGGCAGGCTTGGTGCTTCCGGGCGCCTCCAAGTATTTGATGGATGATGTTATTCCAAACAATAACATGGAAACGCTAAAATTGCTGCTTCTTGCTGTGGCAGGAGCCATTTTAGTTCAGGCCATTACCTCCTTTGCATTAACTCAAATACTAAGTGTAGAAGCTCAAAACCTGATTTCAAAATTGAGAGTCCAGGTTCAGGCTCACATTATAAAATTACCGGTCAGGTTTTTTGATAATACAAAAACCGGAGAGCTCGTATCCCGGATTATGACAGATGTTGAGGGTGTGAGAAATATAGTAGGGACAGGTTTAGCCCAGCTTTTTGGAGGGATTTTGACTTCCATTATCTGTTTGTTTTTATTGATCAACATCAGTCCGATGATGACGGTATACGTATTGGTTCCAGTGGCCATTTTTGGATTCATATCATTGAAGGCATTCGGTAAAATCAGACCAATATTCAGAGAAAGAGGAGTAATTAATGCTCAGGTAACAGGCCGATTGACAGAAACATTAGGTGGTGTAAGAGTAA
The DNA here is from genome assembly GCF_009711525.1 of Fulvivirga lutimaris. Classification (GTDB taxonomy): domain Bacteria; phylum Bacteroidota; class Bacteroidia; order Cytophagales; family Cyclobacteriaceae; genus Fulvivirga; species Fulvivirga lutimaris. The sequence goes on along the minus strand of NZ_SMLV01000436.1, from coordinate 67,231 downwards.
TTAAAGGGTTCAATGCCGAAAAGCAGGAGATCAAAACATTTGAGGATGGCGTAACCAAGCTGTTTCTCAACATTAAGAAGAGTTTGACTTCTACAAGCTTGCTTACGAGCTCAGCTACTTTTTTATTGGGTCTGGCTTCTACGGGTATAATGGGTATCGGTGGTTATATGATCATGAATGGTGATATGACTTTCGGAGATTTCCTTGCATTTACCTTATATCTCGGTTTTATGATTGCCCCAATTGTGCAGATGAGTAATATCGGAAGTCAGTTGACTGAAGCTTTTGCAGGGCTAGACCGTACAGAAGAAATTTTAAACACTCCATTAGAAGATGATCCAACTGTGCGGGTAAACGCAATTGGTCAAATAAAGGGCGATATTGAATTCAAAGATGTGTCATTCGCTTATGAGGAAAATAAAGAGGTAATCAAAGATATCAGCTTTAGCGCTCCACACGGTACAGTCACCGCTTTGGTGGGTACTTCAGGTTCAGGTAAGAGCACTATTGCCGGAATGGCGGCTTCCTTCCTCAACCCTACCAAAGGAAACATTACTGTTGATGGATTGGACATGTCAACCATCACATTAGAAAGTTTTAGAAGTCAATTAGGTGTGGTGTTGCAGAACGATTTTCTTTTTGAAGGTACCATCAGAGAAAACATTCTTTTCCCAAGACCAGATGCAAGTGAAGAGAAATTAATGGAAGCGGTAAAAGCAGCGCATGTGGATGAATTTACAGATCGATTTGAAGAAGGGTTGGATACTTTAATTGGAGAGCGTGGTGTAAAACTTTCTGGAGGTCAGCAGCAACGAATTGCAATAGCCAGAGCTATTTTAGCAGATCCAAGAATTTTGATTTTGGATGAAGCTACCTCTAACCTGGATATGGAAAGTGAAGCTTACATTCAGCAAAGTTTAAAAAAGCTTATGGAAGGCAGAACTACTTTTGTAATTGCTCACAGATTAAGCACTATTCGTCAGGCAGATCAGATTTTGGTGGTGGAAAATGGTCAGATCGTTGAGCGTGGTCAGCATGATGAGCTGATAGCTAAAGAAGGGCGCTATCATAACTTGCATCAGTATCAGGCGAGGATTTAAAAAAGGGAACGTCATTCCCGCGAAGGCGGGAATCTCTTTCCGAAAGTTATGGAGTTGAGATTCCTGAACAAGTCAGGAATGACGTAGTAATTATTTAATTCTTCACCCCAAGCTTCGCCAAAATGTCTGACATCAGGCACCACTTGGTGAAAGACGACTGGAGCAAATTGGCACCAACAAATGCCGTGAACCATAACCAGTTTTGGTTCACATAGATGG
>NZ_SMLV01000436.1:10679-65902 GCF_009711525.1 Fulvivirga lutimaris | reverse complement strand
TTTTAAAACCTTTATTTATCCGGTATCTCTTTATGAAAGCAGCGGAGATCACGGATAATTATATTCATTTTGAAAAAAGAAATGAATATAATTTCCGAGATGACGATCCTTTATCTAGTACCTCAATGAAAAACAGTAACGAAGCCAATTTATATTTTTTAGCAGTCATTCCTCCAGAGCCAATATTGAGTGAATGCCAGGCACATAAAGACCATTTTTTTGAGAAGTATAACTCAAAGGCGTCTTTAAATTCACCTCCACATGTGACGGTACATATGCCTTTTAAGCTCAAAGAGGTAAAGGAGCCGCAGCTTATAGATGAGGTTGATAATACTATTGCCAATATTGAGCCATTTCAACTTCAACTAAATGGCTATGATCATTTTGGGCAGCGGGTGATCTATGTCATGGTAGAAGACTCAGAACCTTTGCTCAACCTATTTCTGGAAATCAGAAAAATGATGAAGGTTAACTTCAATATTTTTAATGCTGATTATAAAAACAGGGGGTTTAATCCACACATCACCCTTGCCTTTCGGGATTTAAAAAGAGAGGCATTTAAGCAAGCATGGCCTGAGTTTGAAAATGCTACTTATAAAAAGTCATTTGATGTGTCTTCGCTAGGACTGCTCAAGCATGATGGCAAAAAGTGGCAGGTGCTTAAAGCGTTCTCATTTAGAAATTAGTTGTCGTACTCCAGGGTACCTACCTCTTCACCAGATTCTATTTTCATACTTCTCAATTTGCCATCAACCTTAACATGAACCATGTTCACCTGATCATCAAAGTAATTAAGTAGCACTGTGTTTTCAACTGAAATGCTTTTAAGCTTTCTAACTTTTTCTACTTCTAAATACAGATAAATGGCTTCCGTTTCTATCTCATGACCAAGGTATACGCATTCCACTTCCTTGCCATTTACCATTACCTTAAATCGCTCTTTGATATACGGGCGCAGTAAATCATCAGTAGTTCTTTTTTTGCCTGGCTTTGTAATATCCAGGTACTCTTCTTTTTTAATCGAGCGAATTTCCTTTTCTATATCATCTAGAAAAACCTTGCTTACTATCTCCAAAGCATCTCTTTCCTGATCGAAATTAATGTCAGTAACTGTGATATGAATAGGGTGCAGAAAGGATGTGGTGAATAAAAACACCACTGAAACAATATATGTGCTCATTTATATAAAATTAGGATTCCTCGTCATTAACATCACTTATCTTGCCAAGATATATAAAAATGTAAATGTCTGAATTCCTCCTTTATTTTGACCTAGGTTTCGATCATATTTTAGATTTAAATGGGTATGATCATATGCTGTTTGTGGTGGCACTTTGCGCCACTTATGTGATGTCAGATTGGAAAAAATTGCTGGTATTAGTTACAGCCTTTACTATTGGGCATTCGCTCACATTGGCACTGTCTACTTTAAGGTTGGTCAATTTTGATTCTTCAGTGATTGAGTTCCTCATTCCATTGACCATCTTTCTTACAGCTTTTACAAACCTGTTTAGAAAGGACAGACCGATGTACGGCCGCAAGATCCAATTGAGTTATGTAATTGCCCTGGTATTTGGTCTTATCCATGGATTAGGATTTTCTAATTACCTGAGGGCCTTATTAGGTAAAGATGCAGACATTATATTTCAACTTTTTGCCTTCAATGTTGGTTTAGAGATAGGGCAGATAATCATTGTATTTATATTCATGATAATATCCTTTGTTGTGATTGATATATTTGGAGTGACCAGAAGGGATTGGAAAATGGTCATCTCCTCTGCGATAGCTGGTATGGCTGTCATGTTAATGTTAGAAACAAAATTTTGGTAAACCTTAAACTATGAAAAAGCTTTTATTATTACTCTGTGCTGGTGTCATAACCACAGGCTATGCACAACAAGAGACCTTTAAAGGTAAATTTGAGCAGCTGGGACAAATGCTCCCTACTCCGAATGAGTATCGAACAGGATCTGGAGCACCAGGGCCTAAATACTGGCAGCAGCGTGCTGACTATGATATAGATGTTACTCTCGATGACAAGAATCAGAGAATTACTGGTAAAGAAACGATCACTTACTTTAACAACTCGCCTGATGCACTTACCTATTTGTGGTTACAGTTAGATCAGAATGTTAGAGAGCAAGAAACTAATACCCAGAAAACGAGCACCAACAGCATGGAAGACTCTTTATCCACAAAAAGTGCGGCAGGTAGATTTGCGATGTATGATTTTGATGGCGGATTCAAAATAGAGTCAATTACAGATGGTGCAGGTAAAAAACTACCTTATATCATCAATAAAACAATGATGCGTGTTGATCTTGAAGAGCCATTGAAATCGGGTGAGAATTTTTCTTTCAATGTGGAATGGAATTATAATATCAATGACAGAATGGAAGATGGCGGTAGAAGTGGTTTTGAGTACTTTCCAGCAGATGATAATTATGTCTATACCATCGCTCAGTTTTATCCAAGAATGTGCGTTTATGATGATTATGAAGGATGGCAAAACAAGCAATTTTTAGGTAGAGGAGAGTTTACTTTAACATTTGGTAATTACAAAGTAAACATCACAGTGCCAAGTGATCACATTGTAGCTTCAACTGGTACTTTACAGAATGCTAAAGATGTATTGACAAAAACCGAAATAGAGCGATTTGAGCAGTCTAAAAAGTCATTCGATAAGCCGGTGATTATTGTTACTCAGGCAGAAGCAGAAGCAAAAGAAAAAACTAAATCTTCAAAAACTTCTACTTGGACTTATTCAGCTGAAAATGTTAGAGACTTTGCTTTCGCAACTTCTAGAAAATTTATCTGGGATGCTCAGGCCGTTAAAGTGGGTAATAAAACTCCTTTAGCCATGTCTTTTTATCCTAAAGAAGGAAACCCACTGTGGGAGCAAGAATCTACTAAAGCTGTAAAAGCAACTTTGGAAACTTATTCTAAATATACCATTGATTACCCGTATCCGGTGGCAATATCAGTTCATGCTGCTTCTATTGGTATGGAATATCCAATGATCTGTTTTAATTTTGGAAGACCTGACCCTGATGGAACATTTTCTGATAGAACTAAATACAGAATGATTGGTGTGATTATTCATGAAGTAGGTCACAATTTCTTTCCCATGATCATCAATTCTGATGAGCGTCAGTGGACATGGATGGACGAAGGCTTGAACACTTTCGTGCAGTATAGAACAGAAGAGGAACAGTATGATAACTTTCCATCAAGAAGAGGGCCTGCCTCTAAGATTGTAGATTACATGAAAGGCGATAAGGAAAATATCAGACCTATCATGACCAACTCAGAGCAGATTACTCAGTTTGGTAACAATGCTTATGCAAAACCTGCTACTGCCTTGAATATCCTTAGAGAAACCGTAATGGGACCTGAATTATTTGATGCAGCATTTAAAGAATATGCTAGCAGATGGGCGTTTAAACACCCTAAGCCTGCAGATTTCTTCAGAACTATGGAAGATGCTTCTGCTGTGGATCTTGACTGGTTCTGGAACGGTTGGTTCTATACAGTCGATAATGTAAACATATCCGTAGATGAGGTAAAATGGTTCAAAATGAGAACAGAAGATGTTCAGATTGAGAACAAAAGTAAAAAAGTGAAAAAGGGTGACTTGAGTGCTAGTGCTGATAATTCAGAAATGATGGATTTCAGTGGTGGACCTCAGCCATTCTCATTGGTTGATACTGAAGAGAGCGCTTACAGAGAGTTCCAAAACAGATTGGATGATAAGGCCATTATGCAGAAGTTTGAGAACAAAAATTTCTATGAAATTAAGTTCGTAAACAAAGGTGGTTTGGTAATGCCAATTATTGTTGAATTTACTTTTGCTGATGGCACCAAAACCATTGAAAAAATACCTGCTGAAATCTGGAGAAAGAATGAGAAGGAAGTATCTAAGGTATTCTACTTTGACAAAGAAGTGACTAATGTGGTCTTAGATCCAAATCTTGAAACAGCAGATACTGATGTTTCTGACAACGTGTTTCCAAGAAAAAGGGAGGTATCTAAGTTTGATGAATTTAAAGGAAAAAGCGGAAAATAATTTCCGCTGATTTCAGGCAATATTTTTAAAGCTAAATAGAAGGATTTAACTTGCGGCATGAATTGTAGCAGGGGATTAATTGTCTTTCTATTTAGCTTTATTTTTTTTGTCACCAACGCCCAGGAATGGCCCGCTAGTTTTGAGCAATTAGGTTCACAATTACCCACCCCAAATACCTATCGCACCGGCTCTGGTGCTCCCGGAGAGGCTTACTGGCAGCAGCAAGTAGATTATAAAATCAAAGTAAGTATTGATGATGAAAAGCAGGTGCTTACAGGTATTGAGGTTATTACTTATCATAATAATTCTCCAGATGTACTGACCTACCTTTGGGTCCAACTTGATCAAAATGTAAGAAAAGAAGGCAACATTAAAGATGTCACTAACATCACCGGCATAGCACCAAAAATGTCTACCAAAAATATTGTCCAGGAGCTGGGTGCTTATGACTATGATGGTGGCTTTAAGATTGGAGAGGTAAAAACTACAACAGGAGAAAGTCTTGACTATTTTATCAATCGTACTATGATGCGTATCAATTTGCCAGCACCACTAAAGTCAGGAGAGGCCTTTGAGTTTAGTATGAGCTGGAGCTATAACCTTTATGACCGGATGATCATTGATGGTCGCGGTGGCTATGAGTATTTCCCTGAAGATAAAAATTATGCCTATACGGTAGCGCAATGGTACCCAAGGCTTTGTGTTTATGATGATTATGAAGGCTGGCAAAACAAACAATTCATAGGTGATGGAGAGTTTGCATTAGAATTTGGAGATTTTGATGTAGAGATTACTGTACCAGCTGATCACATTGTGGCCGCAACCGGAGAGCTACAAAATAGCGCAGCTGTTTTAACTGCTGACCAGCAAAAGCGTTGGACTTTGGCTAAAAAATCTTTTGACAAACCGGTGATTATAGCTTCAAAGGAAGAAGCTGAGGCAAGAGAAAAAACTAAAAGTGCAGAAACTAAATCATGGCACTATAAAGCTCAGAATGTGCGTGATTTTGCATTCGCTACATCTCGAAAATATATCTGGGAGGCACAGGCCGTTAAGCTTCCAACCAATACAGTGATGGCCATGTCAGTTTACCCTAAAGAGGCCAATACACTTTGGAGTGATCATGCCACTAAGGCTGTTAAAAATGCGCTTGAAGTGTATTCTTCTAGGACATTTGACTATCCATATCCGGTGGCCATAGCAGTAAATGCTGCCGAACAAGGCATGGAATACCCGATGATATGCTTTAATGGTAGCCGTCCGAATAAAAATGGTAAATATAGTCAGCGCCATGTTTCTGATTTAGTAGATGTGGTGGTGCATGAAGTGGGGCACAACTACTTCCCTATGATTGTGAATACTGATGAGCGCATGTATGGCTGGATGGATGAAGGACTCAATACCTTCCTTGAACTGGAGACCAAAAGGGAAAGATACCCCAATCTTGATACAATTTGGGGCAGCCCTAAAAGCATGACGGTATATCACATAAGGTTTGACAAATGGCTGGACCCGCCAATGACTAATCCTGACATCACTAATTTCTCCGGGTATTCAGATTACGGACAAGCATCAGCTGCTATGAATGTGCTGAGAAATGTGATCATGGGGCCTGAACTATTTGACAAAGCATTTAAGGCCTATACTAATTTATGGAAGTTTAAGCGACCGAAGCCTGCGGACTTTTTCAGGGTTATGGAAGATGCTTCAGCCACTGACTTGGACTGGTTCTGGAAAGGATGGTTTTTTAAAACCGCACCAGTAGATGTGGCTATTGAAGAGGTAAAATGGTACAGACTTCGAGACGATAATTTTCAGCCAAAACAGAAGTATGGTATTCAGCCTATTTCTTTTTCATTGACAGGAACGCCAGAAGCCTCCTACAGAGAGTTTATGAACCGTGTTGATGATCAGAAAATTAAGGTGGATTTTAAGGGCAAAAACTTCTATGAGATTACTTTTAAAAATGTAGGTGGCCTTGTTTCTCCTTTGGTTTTGCAATTTACTTTTGATGATAATAGTACAGTTTCAGAGACTATCCCTGCCGAGATCTGGCGCTATTCCGAAAGTGAAGTGACTAAGGTATTTTACTTTGATAAAGTACTTAAGTCTGTTCAGCTAGATCCTTTCGATAAAACTGGTGATATTAATACCAGGAATAATGTTTTTAAGCTATAACGATAGTAGCTTTCATTGAGATTCCTGACTCGCTACGCCTGCCTGCCGGACAGGCAGGCTCTCAGGAATGACGTTCAGATTTGAGCGTTATACACTTTTATAACACCCCTCTAAGTCATGCCGTTAGGCATCTTTGTCACAAAAAGGATTTCTCCTTGGAGTTATTCCGGGGTCTCTATGCAATCAAGAGGTGCCGGAATATATCCGGCAATGGTGAAAACTAAAACTTCACCTTATCAAAATCAACATTGCCACCACTCAAAATCACGCCTACCTTTTTGCCTTTGAAAACTTCTTTGTTCTTCAAGATGACAGCAAAGGGCACCGCGCATGAGGGCTCAATAATGATCTTCATACGTTCCCAGATCAGCTTCATGGCGTGGCGTATTTCATCGTCATTCACAGTCAAAATATCATGAATGTGATCTTTAATAATACTGAAATTCAGCTCTCCTAAATTGGTCAGAAGGCCATCTGCTATGGTCTTTGGAGGCGCTGGGTTTTTCTGCAAAGTACCTGATTTGAATGACCTGTAAGCATCATCAGCTGCCTCTGGCTCACAGCCAATTACTTTAGTATTTGGCGACAAATAATGAGCTGCAGTTAAGGTGCCACTGATCAATCCGCCACCACCAATAGGGGTTAAGATATATTCCAGATTAACCTCCGTATCTTCAATCAGTTCTTTCGCTGCAGTGCCCTGGCCGATAATAATTCTTATATCATTGTACGGATGGATCATTTCAGCACCAGTCTTTTCTATCACCTCATTTAAGGTTATTTCGCGGGCATCTAAGGTAGGGTCGCATTCAATCACCTCAGCGCCATAACCGATAACGGCATTCTTCTTAACCAGAGGTGCATTATTTGGCATTACAATATAGGCTTTAGCTCCAGCTATTTTTGCAGCTAATGCTACAGCTTGAGCGTGATTACCAGAAGAGTGTGTGGCCACACCCTTTTTTAGTGTCTCCTCATCCAAACTAAGAATGGCATTAACACCACCGCGAGCTTTGAAGGCACCTACCTTCTGAAAATTCTCGCTCTTAAAATAGATGTCACAACCGGCTATTTCATTGATGCTTTCCGATGTTAAAATTGGTGTTCTATGAACATGCGGTTTTACTCTTGTGTGAGCTTCATTAAGTGCTTCTAAAGTTGGGAGGTTTGACATTTACTGTTCCGTTTATCAAATTGTATTTATACCATAGCTTATTAAATCATAAATTAACGAATAGTTAAAGACATAATTAACGCTACCTTGTTAAAGGATTAAAATATTTAAATCATCAGAATTATGAAGTTACTTTCAACCCTAAGTGCCGTTTTAATTTCTTTCTCTCTATCTGCCCAGACGGCCGATTCAGGAGACCAAAAGTATTATGATATTATTAATGCTGTTTCGGCAGACCGCATTCAAAAAGACATTGAAAAGCTGGTTTCTTTTGGCACCCGACACACGCTGTCTGACACCGTTTCTCAAACGCGAGGAATTGGCGCTGCCAGAAGGTGGATAAAGTCAGAGTTCAATAAAATTTCAAAAGATTGTAACAAGTGTCTTGAGGTGAGCTATTTGAGAAATATTGTAAAAGGCGATCCTAAAACCAGAATCCAGAAGGATGCTGAAATAGTGAGTGTGATGGCGGTTAAAAAAGGGAAAAAGTACCCAAATAGATATATCATCATGTCAGGGGATATTGATAGTCGTGTGAGCGATCCTTTAAATTCAACATCGGACTCTCCCGGAGCTAATGACAATGCTTCAGGAATGGCAGGTGCAATAGAAGCGGCAAGGGTGCTTTCTAAGTATGACTTTGAGTCTAGTATCATTTTCGTAGGACTTGCTGGAGAGGAGCAGGGACTGTATGGCGGTAAGTATATGGCTGAAGTGGCGAAAGAAAAAGGCTGGGAGATTATTGGGGTGTTGAACAACGATATGATTGGCAATATTGAAGGGGTTAATGGTGTGATTGACAATAGAAGCTTTAGAATATTTTCTGAGCCTACACCGGTTACAGAAACTGAGCAGGAGCGTGGCCGCAGAAGATTTTATGGTGGAGAAGTAGATGGTATTTCCAGGCAATTGGCGCGCTATGTCCATAAAATGACTTCTAAATACATGCCTGAAATGAACCCAACTATGATTTACAGGCTGGACAGATTTGGAAGAGGTGGTCACCACAGACCATTTAATGATGCCGGTTTTGCAGGCATCAGAATTATGGAAACTAATGAAAACTACAACCGCCAGCACCAGGATATAAGAGAAGAAGGAGGAATAAAATATGGTGATGTGATATCAGGCGTAAACTTTGACTATGCCGCCAAACTAACTGCGGTTAATGCCATTAACCTTGCCGGATTGGCATGGGCACCACCAGCACCTGCTAAAGTAGAGATTGCCGGAGTAGTGGCACCATCTACTTCATTAAAGTGGACTACTGTAGAGGATGATAACCTTGCTGGGTACAGAATTTACTGGAGAGACACCACCGAGCCGCAATGGCAATACTCAAGGTTTGTGGGTAAGGTCAATGAGTTTTTATTAGAGGGCATTGTGATTGACAACTACCTGTTTGGAGTAGCGGCAGTAGCTAAAGATGGCACTGAAAGCCAAGTGGTATTTCCTTCTGGCGTGTATAGGAGGGAGTAATAAGTGCTTTATCAATAAATTGGGATTCGGACATCAGCAATTGTTGATATCCGGGCGTTGTGCGCAGACCTCTTTTGAAAACAAAAATTCAATTTGAAATGAAGAAGATCACTTTAATATTGGTTATTGTCCTTTGGTCATGCCATCTGTTTGGACAGGAAATTGAAGCCAGTGGAGTAACACTGGGACATATTGGATTATCAGTCAAAGATGTTAATAAGGCATCTGACTTTTACGAACAATTGTTTGGTCTTGAAAGAATTCCTGATGCTAATAGAAGGGAAGGGGTAATATGGCTTTCATTGAGTGAAGGTAAAGAATTACATCTACAAACAGTTGATAAAGAAAATACGCTAACACATATGGCCACGCACTTTGCTTTGTTCGTACCTGATTTTGATTCATTTCTCAAAAATGTAGACAAACTAGAACTTAAACTATACAGCTATCCATCAGCTCAATCAGGTAGTGTTATCGTTAGGCCTGGAGGAATTAGAAAAGTATATATTAAGGATCTTGATGAGAACTGGATAGAAGTTATAAGCTCCAAATAGGCCAGTGCATATACGGACCCTAACTAGTCCTCGTTTGTACCTAGATTCCGTATGTCTAGGATATATAAAGCCCTAACTAGTCCTCGTTTGTAACGAGGATTTATGAAATAAGCATTTCTAATTCGATAAATAAGAAAAATGAATCAATAGATTAGTGTCAGGCGATAGATACAAAATACAGGATCAGCAGGCATGTTATTTCATAACCATGACGGTCGTGTATTGGATTGATGTATTTAGCCGAAGGGATTACAAAGATGTTATAGTTGAATCGCTAAATTATTGCATAGCAAATAAAGGATTGAACTTATATGCCTGGGTTATCATGTCCAACCATATTCATATAGTAGGCAAGGTGGATACGGAATTGGGGATGTCTGGTTTCTTGAGGGATTTCAAAAAATTTACATCAAAAAAGATTGTGGAATTAATTCAGGAAATTCCTGAGAGTAGAAGGGATTGGCTTTTAGATAAATTCTCCTTTGAGGCAAGAAGAACGGGTCGAGCGGAAAATTATAAATTATGGAAGGACGACAACCATGCTATTGACATGAGTACAATAGATATGATGAATAAAATTGACTATATACATGATAATCCGGTGCGAGCAGGATTAGTACATGAGCCTGATCAATATGTTTATAGTAGTGCCACCGATTATGCTGGAGGGAAGGGTATGGTTAATGTCACGGTTGTATGATTTGCGTTGAAAACGCAAATTCCAAGCGTCCTCGTTTCAAACGAGGACGAGATAAGTTAACCAACATTCAAATAATAGCATAGCAGCACAAAAAAATACCCCCGAATGCGTATTTATTGGTTATTTAAAGATATTTTCGTTAGAAACTCCGCTAGCGCTCGTTTTAAACGAGTGCCTATCGTTTTATAGTCACGCGATACAATCGCGCGGCAGCATATCATTCTCTGTTCAGCCAATAATCAGACAAATTATGAAATTGAAAACAATTAAAATCATTATGCTCATCCTTGTGACAGGATGCTCCTCTCCTCAAACGTTTGACGTTCTTATCAAAAACGGTCAGATCGTTGATGGTTCTGGCAACGCTTCTTATGTAGGTGATGTTGGTATTATTGCCGACACGATAGCAGCCATAGGAGACCTGCAGGGGGCAAAAGGCGAATTGGAAATTGATGCTTCAGGTTTGGTGGTTGCCCCTGGTTTTATAAATATGCTAAGTTGGGCAGTGAATTCTTTGATTGAAGATGGTAAATCTCAAAGTGATATAAGACAAGGTGTGACGTTGGAAGTATTTGGAGAAGGTTGGTCTATGGGTCCTTTGAATGAGAAAATGAAAAAGGAAGAATTGGAGAGTCAGGGTGATATCAAATTCGATATTGAGTGGACTTCCTTAAGTGAATATCTTGACTTCATAGTTAAAAAAGGCATATCACCCAATGTAGCTTCTTTTGTAGGTGCCACAACGCTTAGAATACATACTGTCGGATATGAAGATAGAGCTCCTACATTTGAAGAGCTTGACTCTATGAAATCTATGGTTCGACATGCCATGCAAGAAGGTGCATTGGGTATCGGGTCTTCGTTGATCTATGCACCTGCATTTTACTCTAGTACAGAAGAATTGATTGAATTATGTAGAGTGGCTTCTGAATATGACGGCATGTATATATCGCATATGAGAAGTGAAGGGGGTAAAATCTTAGAAAGCTTGGATGAATTAATAAGAATAGCTCATGAGGCTGATATAAGAGCAGAGGTTTATCACCTCAAGCTAAGTGGTGAGGAAAATTGGAATAAGTACGATGATGTAATAGCAAAAATTGATTCGGCTCGAGAGGCGGGATTACAGATCACAACCGATATGTACAATTACATTGCAGGTGCTACGGGATTAGATGCTGCAATGCCACCATGGGTGCAGGAAGGTGGTTATGATAAATGGGCCGAACGGTTGCAAGACCCTGAAATTAGAGCTAAAGTACTAAAGGAAATGACAACTCCATCTGAAGAATGGGAAAACCTGATGCAGATGACTGGCTCTGCCGATAAAGTTTTATTAATAGGTTTTAAAAATGACAGTTTAAAATACTTGACGGGAAAAACACTTGCTGAAGTGGCCAAAATGCGAAACCAATCTCCCGAAGAAACCGCAATGGATCTTGTGATTCAAGATGGTAGCAGAGTAGGAACGGTGTATTTCTTGATGTCAGAAGAAAATGTGAAGAAGCAAATAGCTTTACCTTACATGAGCTTTGGGTCAGATGCTGAATCTTCAGCCCCTGAAGGTGTTTTCCTTAAATCGAGTACACACCCTCGCGCATATGGTAATTTTTCCAGGTTACTAGGCAAATACGTTCGAGACGAAAATGTGATTTCGCTGGAAGAAGCTATATATAAACTAACTACTTTACCCGCCACCAATTTGAAAATCAAAAAACGAGGAGCACTAAAAACAGGGTATTATGCTGATATAGTACTCTTTGATCCCAACCAAATCCAAGACCACGCGACATTTGAAGATCCCATGCAATATTCAACAGGTATGAGCCATGTTTTTGTTAATGGAGTCCAGGTAATCAAGGAAGGAGAACATACAGGAGCATTAGCAGGGAAAGTTGTAAGAGGTCCAGGGTGGAAAAATGCCCATAGCATAAATTAAACCTAACTAGTCCTCGTTTGTAACGAGGACGAGATAAGTTACCAACAATCAATTAATAGCTTAGCAGGATAAAAAAATACCCCTGAATGCGTATTTATTGATTAATTAAAGATATTTTCGTTAGAATCTTAGCTAATTATCGCAGTTAATCTAATCTATCATAAATCACCCCTTATATCAATTCCAACATGAGTACTGTCAAATATTTTATTTCAACTATCGCTCTATCTTTTATTATTTCATTTCTGATTGTAGGATGTTCTGAAAAAAAGAACGAAGCCCCTGCAGCAGAGAAATCATCAAATATGGTCAATCCTGAAGAGTGGCGTGCCATTAAACCGCTGCCATTAGATCCTGCTATTGAAGCTCAGATAGATGAAATATTACCGAAGCTGACCCTAGAGCAAAAAGTAGGGCAGGTAATTCAGGCAGACAGTGAATCTATCACTCCTGAGGAGGTAAAAAAATATCGTATAGGCTCTGTGCTGAGTGGAGGAAATTCAGCACCCGGGCCTTTGTCTTATTCAGACACCAAGTCGTGGTTGGAGATGGCTGATAAATACTACAATGCATCCATCGATGATGAAGGAGTAGAAGTAGCCATTCCTAGTATATGGGGGATAGACGCAGTACATGGTCATGCCAATCTTAAAGGAGCCATCATTTTTCCACATAATGTAGGTCTTGGTGCTATGAACAACCCTGATTTAATAGAGCAGATTGCAGCAGTAACTGCCCATGAACTTACAGTGTCTGGTCATGATTGGACCTTTGCACCTACCTTGGCATTACCTCAAGATACTCGCTGGGGCAGAAGTTATGAAGGGTTTTCTGAAGATACCACAATAGTGAAAGCATATGCGCCTCGTGTTGTTTATGGGCTGCAAGGTCATTTAGGAGAAGCTGATTTTATGGGTGATGGTCGCGTGATATCCAGTGCCAAACACTTTCTTGCAGATGGAGCGACAGAAAAGGGTGTTGATCAGGGAGATGCACTTATTAGCGAGGCTGAATTGCGCAATATACATGCTGCAGGTTACTACGGTGCCATACCTGCAGGTGTTCAAACGGTGATGGCGTCTTTTTCTAGTTGGCAAGGAAGAAAACTACACGGTGACAAAGAACTTTTAACGGATGTGTTAAAGGGGCGACTTGGTTTTAATGGTTTCGTGGTAGGTGATTGGAATGGTCATGGTCAGGTTGAAGGTTGTACAAACACGGACTGCCCGCAGGCAATTAATGCCGGGTTGGATATGTATATGGCGCCAGATAGCTGGAGGGGATTGTATGAAAGCACATTAAAACATGTAAAGAGCGGAACGATTCCTATGGCCCGTCTGGATGATGCCGTACGCAGGATTCTGCGGGTAAAATTAGCATCAGGTATATTTACTAAAGGTGCTCCAAGCACCCGTAAAAACGCTGGAGATGAAAGTCAGTTAGGTCTTCCTAAAAATAGGGCCATTGCACGCCAGGCTGTTCGTGAGTCTTTGGTACTGGTCAAAAATAATAATGGTGTTTTGCCTATTGATCCCTCAAAAACCATTTTGGTAGTAGGTGATGGTGCCGAAAGCATCTCAAAAGCTTGTGGTGGGTGGACACTTTCATGGCAAGGTACAGGTCACACCAATGATGAATTTCCTAATGGTATGTCAATACTAGACGGTATAAAAGAAGCGGTAGATGCAGCAGGTGGCAAGGTAATTTACTCAGCTAATGCCGATGCAAATGTAGCAGCAGATGTTGTGATAGCGGTCTATGGGGAGGATCCATACGCTGAATTTCAGGGCGATCGTGAAAATCTTGACTTTGTTCCTAATGGTTTTGATGTTAACACCCTCGCAGCTTTTAAAGAGAAAGGTATTCCTGTAGTGTCAGTTTTTCTATCAGGTCGTCCATTGTGGACCAATCCAGAAATAAACAATTCTGAAGCATTTATTGCTGCATGGTTGCCTGGCAGTGAAGGAGGCGGTATATCAGACATGTTATTTCAACGTGATCCGTCTTATGATTTTAAAGGTCGACTATCATTCTCATGGCCATCTACGGCTGTAGCATCTGCTGATGCTGAACCTTTGTTTAAACTGGGTTATGGTCTTTCCTATAAAGATCAATCAACTATTGATCCTCTTTCAGAAGACTCAGGTATAGACAATAGTGCGGCAGTATCTACAGGGGAATTTTTCATTAAAGGCGCTCCTGTTGCACCTTGGGAAATATGGTTGAGATCAGGTGATTTGAACAAGCAAATAGCAAGCTTTCCATCATCAGTGGGAGGGTTGATTGTTAGCAAAACAGATCATCAGGCGCAGGAAGATGCATTAAGATTAAAATGGACTAAAGCAGATCAGAACCAATTGCAAATCAGTGCATCTTCAACCAGCGATATGGCCCGACAAGCCAATGGCGCCATGGAATTGGCGTTCTTTGCAAAATCATTTGCTGCTAATTCAGTGGTTCAAATTGGTGTGTGTAATCCTGATACTGATTGCAACCTCACCCTTGATATTAATATAGAAGCTACGGACTGGCGAGAATATAGAATAAGCCTAAGCTGCTTTGCTAATCTTGGCGTTGATATGACCAACATCAGCTCGGCATTCATGATCAAAGCAGGTGAAGGTACAGATATAGGACTTAGTAATATTCGATTAGGGTCTGACCTCGATGCTAAGCCAGGATGCGATGGTAATTAATTTGGTTACGGATATCAGCAATTGCTGATAGCTGGATGTTACATCCATTCATTACTACCATGAGATTCTTGTATTTAATATTAATCTTGGCTTCCTGCTCTAGCAAATCTGACAGCAGTAAAAACTTGAATGTCGCAATCGAAACAGTAAATATTGACTCTATCCTAATACAAGCTAACAAGTATTACGAACTAGATAAATATAAAGAAGCTAGGTTAGCATATGAGTCTATCTTAAAAGTGGATACAACTATAGGTGAGGTTTACTATAAACTTGGCTACTCAATTGGAGAACTTCAATTGGACACATTTTTCATTGAACATCCTAGCGTTAAATTTTTTGTCAAAGCGGCTGAATTGGATTACAGAACTGATGAAGCATATAGAAATGCTGCTTTATTCATACTCTATGATGACTCTACTAAATTGAAATATCTTAATAAATCACTTGAATTAAACCCTGAACAGCTAGAAATAATAAAATTCAGAGATGGATTAAAGCAATTAATGTTGAAGGACGTACAGTCGGATATTTGAAACGTGATGTAACAAAGGCCAGCAGCATATATCCCAGCTAGGCTCGTTTTTCCCGCAGGAATTCCATTGGAAAAACCAATACTGATCAACCTAAATACTCCTGCTTTCTTTTCCACTACTTGCCTGAGAAAAAATAATGTGCTAATTTCAATGCGTCATATAGACACATTAAGTATTCGAACTAACAATAATTGAATATAAACCCATGAAAAAGTATCTGGCACTTCTATTTTTATCAGTAATCATCTTTAGCCATTCTTATGGTCAGGAGGCGTTGTTTAATGCTCAGCAAATTGTCTCACCAGAGATTCATGATGACAATGCCGTAACCTTTCGTCTTTTTGCTCCAGCAGCAGATTCTGTTAAAGTAACAGGAGACTTTTTACCTACCATAAAAGTTCAGTCGCCTTTTGGAGAGGTGGATGCACCTGGCAGTGCAGCTTTGGTAAAAGATGATAAAGGTGTTTGGACCTATAAAACCGAGCCACTTAAACCTGAGTTATACAGCTATGCTTTTATAGTTGATGGGCTTAGAACCACAGACCCTAGCAACCCATTTTTAATAAGAGATGTGGCCTCAATTACCAACATCTTCATTATCGGTGGCGGCCATGCTGATCTGTATAAGGTTAATGATATTCCTCATGGTACAGTGGCTAAAACCTGGTATCAATCTCCTGGTCTTAAAATGGATAGAAGAATTACCATCTATACTCCTCCAGGCTATGAGAAGTCTAATGAAAAATATCCTGTGCTATATCTCCTTCATGGTGCTGGTGGTGATGAGGAGGCCTGGATGGACTTGGGAAGAACAGCCCAAATCATGGATAACCTGATTGCACAAGGCAAAGTGAAGCCAATGATCGTTGCCATGCCTAACGGCAATGTAACACAAGATGCTGCGCCAGGCAAAGGTTCTGATGGGTATTACAAGCCACAATTTATGGCGCCAAGAACCATGAATGGCGAATATGAAGCTAATTTTATGGACATTGTAAAATTTGTTGAAGGCAATTATCGAGTGAAAGTCGGCAAGGCCAATAGGGCGATAGCTGGTCTTTCAATGGGTGGATACCATGCTTTGCATATCTCCAGATATTACCCTAATACCTTTGATTATGTAGGGTTGTTTTCTGCAGCCATAATGCCAAGAGAAGATGCCACCGGAAAGGTTTATTCTGATTTTGACAGCACCCTGGCCAACCAAATGAAAAATGGCTATCAGCTGTACTGGATAGGCATTGGTAAAACCGATTTCTTATATAAAAACAACACGGATTTTAGAAAGAAACTTGATGACATGGGCATGAAGTACGAGTACGTGGAAACTGATGGCGGACACATCTGGAGGAATTGGAGAATCTATCTATCAGAATTTGCTCCTAAATTATTTTAATACCTCACCAATTTATGGTTCAGTATTTATTTAGTTGAAAGTGCTTTAAAATTAGGTTTAGTCTATAGATTTTTTTGGAGTATTGTGCATGGACAATACTCTAAAACAAATCCAAGCTCAAGTTTATAAGCCAATCGATTTTGAGATTTCAGATTTCACAATTGAGACTGAGAGCAAAGAATATGATGCCTGCAGATTTGTGTTAAATGGTCTTAAAATCATTAGCAGAAGCGCTAAAATCACACCTAAAAAGGGCGGTCAGTTTGTAACCTTCTGGAAAAGAAAAGGGAATGGGCCAATAGCGCCATTTCACGAAACTGACGCATTTGATTTTTATGTGGTTAACCTGCGGACTGATGATAAGCTTGGCCAATTTGTTTTTCCTAAATCAGTGCTGATCAAAAAAGGCATTATCTCGACAGACAAAAAGGAAGGCAAGAGAGCGTTCCGTGTTTATCCACCCTGGGATACTGCCAATAACAAACAAGCTGAGCGCACTCAAAAATGGCAGCTGGATTATTTTTACAAGATTGGTACAACCACTGATTTTGAAAAGGTAAAATTGTTATATAGGTATGACAACAGTTGAAGAAATTATAGACACTGTTGATCTAATTTAAATTTCTATAAATTAGTATGCGGATATCATTAATTGTTGATATCCGGTTGTTGGCAATTATGAGGAAGCAATTAGAAAAAGATCTTGAATACATGGAGGACGGTCAATTGGACCTGACTGACTTTAACACTATCGAACGCAACTTGAAATTTCATTTGAGGTTTGAACTCGGTGACCCATTTGATAACGAAACTCCCGAACGGGTTGAACAGGCTACAAACAGAGCAACTGAACTCTTTGAAAATCACATCGAAGACTCTGAACTCTATATCCTAACTTATGATTTCGGAGATGACATGTTTGCCAGAACTCCAGCATATATATACGAACTACTGAACAAATCCGAACTCAAAAAAGAGGAATTCCAAGAAAGCCTGGCAACTCGATATTTTGTTGGTGAAGAGGTCGAACGGGAGAACGGACAACTAAACATTTACCACGGGAGCAGAAGTTCATTTGATTACAAGTCCATATTTAACGGAATTGCGAATACAGAAATGGGATTCGTTCCGACAATTCATCAACTGGTTTACTTTTTCCAGCCCAATACCAATCGCTGGTTTTGGATGTATGATGATCGAGGCTGCTTAATGTTCTCGAACGAACCAACAGATTTGCTGAACAACTACCGAAAATTTGACGGTTGGATTGTAGAGGTTCAACGCCTAGAAATGGCCAAACAATTCGAATGAAACGATTGCCAACATTCTGTATAAATCATGGCTGTTCAGTTAGTAACTGTTTCTTTGGCTCTTCGTAGATAGCCCGTCAATCCGCAGGATTGACTTATTGGTCGAACTTAATTTAATAAGCCAATCCTGCGGATTGCCTCGGTAGTTAATTGAATTTTTTATACTTTTAATCAGCCACGAATTCATACAGTGGCGTTAATGAGAAGGAATGTATCAGGTCAAATTTGAATTGAAGTATGAACCTACAGACCTAAAACAAATAGCCAAATGGCCATACTGGTTTGGGATAACTCTATTATTGTTAGTTTTTCTTATTATCTCAATTAGTACATTTTTACCATTAGATTTATTAGTTGTTTATCTGTTTGAAATTATAGGTGAATTTACTCTTCATTTATTGGCCATAGGAATATTTTCGACTCTGACAGGTCATTTTCTTGACAAACTGAGTTGGAGAAGAGGGCAATTAAAGTTTGATAACGAATGCATTGACCTAGTTGGTAAGAAATCAGTTAATATACCTTTTGATACTATCTTAAGTATTTTGAGAGCTGACTCATCAAAACGTGTCATACACATTAATACAACTCATTATAATGCCAAATTTAAGTTTGAGTTGCTAAGAGACTTTAAAACGATCAAAGCACTTCTGGACCAACGGATTGCGATGAAAGTAGCAGCTTAATATTAGGTAGCAACGAATATGCCATTAAGTTATCATTAGGTATTCCAAAAATTCATCTGTGCTTTCTTGTCAATATGAATCATCTTAAAGTTGGTTTAACCTGCTTAAAATATTACTTTCAGCTTTTAGATATCTGATACTTTTTTAAGCGGTAGCACATATTCAAATCAACAGGATGAAAGAAATATTATTGGAGCATTTCGGATTTCAATCGCCAATAGTTAAAAAGCTAAATGGCTATATTAATGCTAATTATTTAGTCGAGAGTGATGGCCTTAAATACATCATCAAAACCTATGAATATGATAAAGAGCAGCATGCCATTGCCGAAGCAGAAAGTGAAACACTTATTGATCTTCACAACCCTGCTACTTCAGCATATCCAAAGCCTATAGCGTTTAAAGATGGTCAATTTGTCAAGGTCATACCCTTAGATGGTCAGCCTACTATCTGCAGGATGCTATCTTTTCTGGCAGGTGATTTTCTGGGAGAGGTACCAGCCACTGAAGAACTGGCGCAGTCCCTTGGTATTTTTCTGGCCAAGCTAGATCTAAAACTTCAAAAGTTTGATAGTTATGTCTTTAGAGCGCGTCAGTGGGAATGGGACATTCAATTCCTTCATTTTAACAAGAAATACCTGAATGATATTCCAAATGCCCATAATAGAAATATAGTCAATCACTTTATGCTTCAGTTCGAAGAGCATGTTGTCCCTAAATCACTCGAGCTCAGAAAGCAGATCATCCATAATGACCCTAACGAGTGGAACATTTTAGTAAATGAAGGGCAAGTTAATGGCATTATAGATTTTGGAGACCTTGCTCATACCTACTTAATCAATGAGCTGGCAGTGGCTATTGTTTATTTGTGTTATGATAAAACTGATCCATTGCCCTGGGCTACTACTATGCTGAAAGCCTATCATAGTGTGTTGCCATTAAAGGAAAATGAAGTGGAGGTGCTGTATTATTTGATAGCGGCAAGACTGTGCATTAGTGTTTGCAATTCAGCACATGCCCGTCAGACCGATCCTGATAATAATTATGCCACTGTTAGTGAAGATGCGGCCTGGTCGATGTTGCACAAATGGCTCAAGATTAGCCCACTGGGTGTGGAAATGACATTTAAAGAAGCATTGGGTATGCCCTTAAGCCCAATACCAACTACTGAAGATCAATTAACAAGGAGGCATCATGTATTGAGCCCGATATTGTCAACGAGCTATAAAAGGCCAATATCAATGACTCACGCTGCCTTTCAATACATGTATGATAATGAAGGGAATGCTATTTTAGATGCTTACAATAACATCCCACATGTTGGTCATTCGCACCCGAAAGTTGTGGCTGCCGGTCAGCGGCAAATGGCACTATTAAATACTAATACCCGGTATTTCTATGATCTATTGCCAACCTATGCGGAGCGGCTGTTAGCGAAGTTTCCTGACTCGCTCAGCAAAGTTTTTTTTGTAAATTCTGGTAGTGCAGCTACTGACTTGGCGATAAGATTGGCTGCCGCACATACAGGTCGTAAAAACATTATGGTGATGGAGCATGGGTATCATGGCAATACCCAGATCGGGATAGATGTAAGTGACTATAAGTTCAATAATAAAAAAGGGCAGGGCCAAAAGGAATATATCCTAAAGGCACCAATACCAGATACTTATAGGGGGCCGCACACCAATAATGATGGCAGTGCGGGTAAGGCCTATGCCAAAGAAGCCATTGAAATTATGGAAAAGTCAGGTATGCCGCTGGCTGCTTTTATCACTGAGCCAATTGTAGGTTGTGGAGGACAAGTGCCCTTGGCTAAGGGCTATTTAAAAGAAATCTATCCGGCTGTAAGAAAGCAAGGAGGCGTGTGTATTAGTGATGAGGTTCAAACTGGTTTTGGCAGGATGGGAGATCATTTCTGGGGTTATGAAGCTCAGGGTGTTGTGCCTGATATTGTAATATTGGGTAAACCAATGGCCAATGGCCACCCAATGGGTGCCGTGGTTTGTACCGATGAAATTGCTGCATCATTTGGTAAGGGAGTAGAGTTTTTCAGCTCTTTTGGGGGCAACCCTGTGTCTTGTGCTATTGGACTTTCTGTGTTGGATGTCATAGAAGAAGAGCAGCTCCAACAGATTGCAAAAGATGTAGGTGAATATTATATGTCGCTTCTTAAAGGCTTGCAGAAAAACTATCCTTGCATTGGAGATGTACGTGGTTCAGGTTTGTTTTTAGGTGTGGAAATAGTGCAAGAAGGTAGCCTTAATCCGGATACTCAGCTGGCGCATTTGATCAAAAACGAACTAAGAAACAACAATATTCTAATCAGTACAGATGGTCCGGATGACAGTGTGCTGAAGACAAAACCGCCATTATGCTTTACAAAGGAAAATGCCGAGTTAGTGGTGGAGAGTATTGAGAAGGTATTGAAAAGTAGATAAGGCTGTCTCAAAATGATTAGTATTTGCGACAGCCTTAAATTAAGTTTTATTGGCCTCCTTTTCTTTCTGGTGATCGTGGTGTTGGCCACGTTCTTTGTTCACCTGTTCTTGGGTTTATTGGCAAAACAATTTTTTCTCTAGAAGTCTTTTCAGGATCTTCACTAGCCATGTAGGCTAATACTGCTGTTAGTATTACATTATTACGCACATCATCAAAAACTATTTTATCGTAAGTGTCACGGTTGGTATGCCATGTGTAATTCCAGTAAGACCAGCTTAATGAGCTTAAGCTAAAGGCAGGTGCACCAGCAGCAAGAAAAGAAGCATAATCTGATCCGCCACCACCAGGGATTCCTGGAAATTCCGTCTCGATGTGTTTTGAAACATCACTTGGCACAGCATCCAGCCATCTGGTTAAGTATTCATAAGAGTGTAAGAATCCGCCACCGGATAACCTCACTACTCTGCCTGTACCGTTATCCTGGTTAAATAAAGCCTGAACGTTTTCTACAATTTCAGGATGGTCCTCAACAAATGCTCTTGACCCATTAAGTCCTTGCTCCTCACTACCCCAGTGCCCCGCTAAAATTGTGCGTTTTGGGTTTGGATAAAGCTTTTTAAGAATTCTCATGGCCTCCATCATCACAAGAGTACCAGTGCCGTTATCAGTAGCTCCTGTGCCACCGTCCCAAGAATCAAAATGCGCTGATAAAATCACATACTCCTCTGGTTTTTCAGTACCCTTTATTTCTGCGATCGTATTGAAAGTAGGCACATTGCCCAGCTCTTTTGATTTTGCCACTATTTTGATTTGTGGCTTATCACCATATTCTGCCATGCGGTAGATCATCCCATAATCTTCTAATGCCATACTGATGGTAGGTATTTTCTTAGTTCTGGCACTAAAGATTTTGTTTACGCCAAATCCTTTGCTCCAGTATGATGATACTAGCGCAGCAGCTCCGGCATCTTCTAGTGCCCCAATGATAGATCGCCTGTCATAACCAGTGCGATCCATATTTTCATTCCATTCTTTTTCTGCGGCATCACGTTCAGCTTTCATTTTCTCGAAAGACTCATCAGTGGCAAATTCTTCCCAGTTGTAGTCAGGGCGCCCAGTGGCTTGCTTCATTGATATCAGTACTATTTTGCCTTTTACCTTAGGTAGCCAGGCCTGGAATTCCATTGAATCTTTAACCGTTGGTAAAACAATAACCTCAGCAGTTACCCCTTTATCTGACGTGCCTGGGTTCCATGCCAATTGAGTGCCTTCTAATGTTTGCACTCTTGGGTGAATAAGGTCGATATGGGTAATGCCTCTTTCCCAACCACGCCATTCGCCCCATTGCTCATTTTTGGCTGAAATATCCCATTTGCCATATTGCACGACAGCCCAGTCATTGGCCTTATTCATTTGCGGAGTTCCTACTAACCGTGGACCAATAACATCCATAAGCTCATGAGCCAATCGTTCTAACTCAGAATTTTCATTGGCTTCTTTTACGATGTCCTTGACAATAGGGACTTCGACATTTTGGGCAAAGGCTGTATTGCCAATAAGAAGTAATCCGATACAAAGGATGGAGTAAATCTGTTTCATAATTCAAATGGGTTAGGTTAAAATCGTCTTAAATAGGCCGTTAAAGAAGGAAAAATTAACCTTTGAACTTAATCTTGAGCTAATTTTTTTCACAAGAATCCTATTAAAGGTTTACACGACAGGTTAAGTGGTTGAGAAATACAAGGTGTCATTTCCAAGGCTCGCCAAATACTCATTGGTCAGAATAGATAATTCAAGATTACATTTCATTTACAAATATAGATTATATATATTTGATCTATATTTGTAAATGAAATAATTTCAGATGAAAGGAAATCATATCGGTGAGTTGGAAGAGCTCATATTACTGACCGTTGGCATTTTGCAAACGGAGGCCTATGGTGTAGCGGTTTTGAAGGAATTGTCAGATCAAACCGGGAGATCAGTTAACATCAGTGCTATTCATGCAGTACTCAATCGACTTGAAGAAAAGGGTTTTTTAAACTCTCAAATGGGGGGTGCAACCAATGAGCGAGGTGGCAGGAGAAAAAGGGTTTACACATTGTCAGCCTCTGGCCGGTCAGTGGTGGATGAAATGAAAGCCATGAGAGATAAGCTATACAGTCAACTTCCTCCACTATCATACAATTTCTCAGTATGAAAAGTCAAAAGCCAACTTCACCGCCAAGGTGGGCCGATCGTCTACTTGAATTTTACTGCAACCCCAGACTACTGGAGCAAATCCAGGGCGATGTGCATGAATTATACTATTGGAGGCTCAGTGAAAAAGGGGAGAAGCAAGCAAAATGGGCATTTTGGTGGGACATCATTCGCTTTTTCAGATGGAGAAATATAAAAAGATCAACAACTCAACAACAACAATTTAACTCAACAGGCATGCTCAAAAATTATTTCAAAATCGGCTGGAGAAATTTACTCAAACAAAAACAGCCATCACTTATCAATATACTAGGGTTGGCAATAGCCATAGCCTGCTGTATTGTAGCTTATCTTTTTATTGAAGGCAACTGGCTAAAGGGTATGTATCATGAAAACAAAGATCATATTTATATGATCACACATACAGCTACTGAAAATGATGAGGTTACTCAATTTGGGTACCTGTCATCTCCTTTAGCAAATGTCATAAAGGAGAATTTTCCTTCTGTAAAGTATGTATCACGAATCAATAATGCGAGGGTTGTTGTCAATTGTAAGAACGAGAATTTTTCACAGTTTGTACAATATGTAGATTCTCAATACATGGATATGTTTACATATAATGTACTTTATGGCTCTGCTCAAGCACTTGATGATCCTAATCAAGTTATTGTTACTGAGTCTGTTGCTCAGAAATTCTTTCGAGATGAATTTCCTGTGGGAGAGGAAATCAGAGTGTATATAAACGGAGAGGCGAAGGCGGTCACCATAGGTGCAGTCATGGAAGACTTGTCCAATGTTGCCATGTTTAATTTCGATATACTGCTTAATAATCAATTGCTTAATTCCACTACTTCTTTAGATGAAAATTGGGAGAAGTCTTCTTGGACATTTTTGCAAATAGAAGAAGAAGGTAGTTCAGTCGAATTATTGGCTGGTTTGAAAAGGTTGGTAGATATCCATAATGAGATGGATCAAGATAATAAATACCTTGGCATTCAACTGGAACCAATGATGGGGCTCTCCAGAATGGCTGAGCAAATTGAAGGTGGGGCAGCAAACGGAGCGAATTTGGCACCACAAATTGTATTAGCCGCCATTGGCATTTTTATGCTGACTTTGGCGATTTTCAATTATATCAACATTGCCATTTTAATGGCGACTAAACGAGTTAAAGAAATAGGTGTTCGCAAGGCTATTGGAGTAAAAAGAAGTCAGCTAGTATTCCAATTTCTAACTGAAAACCTAATTACTTGTCTTATCTCAATTACCCTGGGAGTACTGATTGCCATTACGCTTTTCATTCCGTGGTTTAATGATATGGCTACTACCAATCTTAAAGTTGACCTACTTAATGACCCATATATTTATCTGTTTTTTGGTGGCCTGCTGGTTTTTATTACACTTGCTTCAGGGGCTTATCCAGCTTTTTATATTAGCTCATTTAAGCCAGTGGATATATTTTCAGGTAAGCAGCGTATGAGTAGCAAAAGTGTTTTTACCAGTGTATTACTAACTTTTCAATTTGTGTTGGCAATTATTACCATAATATCAGGAATTGCTTTTGTTCAGACCAATAATATAAATCATAATCGTGATTGGGGATATGACAACTCATCCAAAATAGTAGTGAATCTACCTAGTGATAAGGAATATAAGGAGATTAAAAACGAGTTGCTTCAGCAAAGCCAAGTACTTGGTACTGCAGGAAGTATGGACCTTGTAGGACGAAATATTTCTGAAACAACTGTTAAAATAGGTGAGGAGGAAATGGAAGTGGATTTTATACGAGCAACTGCTAATTATCCGGATATTATGGGTTTTCGACTATCTGAGGGTAGGTTATTTAATTCGGCTATGGCCACTGATATTACAAATAGTATAATAGTCAATCGCACATTTATGGACTGGTATAACCTAGAGTTTCCAGTTGAACAAACCGTTACTATTGATAGTAATGAAATGAACATTATTGGCATAGTGGAAGATTTTCATGCTGAGAATTTCGCTTTCTCAATCAACCCGGTGGTCATAAGCGCTTTGCCAGATAGTAATATGCATTATCTTACTATTAAAGTTGCAGAAGACCAGACTGAGGTCATGGCTACGTTTGTAAAAGAGTTGTGGCATGAAAAGGTGGATAATGATATTTATAATGGTATTGTTCAAGCAGAGATGTTTGATATGTACTTTTTCGAAATGAAGGGCCTCAGAAATACAATGCTTTTTACAGCTACACTGGCTGTTATACTCTCTGCCATGGGACTTTTCGGGCTTGTTTCGTTAAATATTAACAACAAAATGAAAGACTTTGGTATTAGAAAGATTCTGGGAGCTACAATGTTTCAACTTTCAAAAATCATTGTTAAAAGAATCGTTATTCTTTGGGCAATAGGCTGCCTTATTGGTGGCCTTCTAGGAAGTATGGCCATTGGAGCTTTACTAGATTCAGTTTATTCGTTTCATTCTGGAGTAGGAGCCTTGCCATTGTTCTTCGCCATATCATTTTTACTAATTGTCATTTTGCTCACCGTTAGTATGCAGCTAGTGAAAGTTAAGAATAGCAATCCAGTAGATACGCTGAGGATTGAATAGAAAATGAAGGGCACATAATTAGGATCATTTTGTATATTGGTTCTTTGATTTAAAATAGAACTAATGTCTGATCAAAAACCCAGATACCTTTCCCTGGATGTTTTTCGTGGAGCTACAGTTTGTTTGATGATCACTGTCAACAATCCTGGAGAATGGGGTATTCAGTATGGGCCATTACAACATGCACGATGGCATGGGCTGACCTTGACCGATATGGTCTTTCCTGCCTTTCTATTTGCCGTTGGTAATGCCATGGCATTCGCGATGGGAAAGTATGAGCAGCAGGGTAATACGATTTTTTGGGGAAAAATATTGAAACGAAGCTTTCTTATTTTTCTGATCGGCTACCTGCTACAATGGTTTCCTTTTTATGATTTTGGCTCAAGCTCTGTTATTCCAATTTCGGCAGTTAGAATTCCAGGTGTACTACAGCGGATTGCTTTATGTTATCTATTGGCATCTGTACTTATACATTATTGCACCAGAAAACAGGTTATTGGTACCAGCTTGTTTATATTATTGGGCTATTGGTGTATTCTATATTTTTTTGGTATGGCTCCTGATCCATTTAGCATAACAAGCTACGTTGGTAATGCCATTGACATCTCAATTTTCGGAGCAGAGCGTATCTATAATGGAGAAGGTGTTCCTTTTGATCCAGAAGGGCTGTTAAGCACATTACCTGCCGTTGTAAATGTTGTGCTTGGATATTTTACGGGAATGTACATCAGAAAACAAAACAACTCATATGAGACAATAGCCAAGCTGATGTTGGCAGGGGGAGCTATGATTTTGGTAGCTCTATTTTGGGATCTGTTCTTCCCTATTAATAAAAAGATTTGGACCAGCTCCTATACAATCATTACCTCAGGTATATGTATGTCTATTCTGGCGATGCTTATCTATCTAATAGAAATGAAGCAGATTAAACACTGGACTTATTTCTTTGAGGTTTTCGGTAAGAATCCATTATTTATTTATATTGTATCGTGGGTGCTTGCAACTTTCTATTATACCATACGAGTTGGAGATGGAAGCCTAAATGGAGCAATCATTGAAGGTCTTAAATCTTACATGACTCCGGCTAATGCCTCATTGCTTTTCGCCATTTTATTCACATTGCTTAATTGGTTTATAGGGTATGTAATGGATAAAAAGAAGATATATATTAAGGTTTAAGCCAAAAAATAAATTCAAATTAATCCAACTTCTATGTATTCTGTAGCGGAAAAATTGAAGCAATATCTCATCATATTTCTTTTCCCTATTCTAATATTTTCATGTGCTAAGCCTGAGCCTACTGATCTTACAAAGGTTAGTATGATACCTGTTCCGGTTTCCGTTTCGGCAACAGGATCTACTCATACTATTACCAATGAAACAGTCATATACATTTCAGAAAGCAATGATGAAACTAAAAATGTTTCTGCTTACCTGAGCAACTTCCTACATACTGCTACTGGGTTTGATTTTATAATAGAAGTGGTTGATACAGAACCAGCCGCAGGTATATATTTAGCGTTGATCCCTGAAAGTGTTGATAAGGCTGAGGGTTATGAATTAGAAGTAACAGAAGATATAATAAAACTTTCAGCTAGGCAGCCAGAAGGTTTGTTTAGAGGAATTCAAACTTTGAGGCAATTGTTGCCGGCTAAAATTGAGGCCCAATCCGTTCAAGATCAACAATGGACAGTGGCTACAGGAAAAATAGTTGATTATCCGGAATATGAATACCGCGGGTCAATGCTAGACGTATCAAGACACTTTTTTAGTAAGGAAGATGTCAAAAGGTATATTGATTTGATTGCTGCTTATAAGATGAACAGGCTGCATCTACATTTGGCAGATGATCAGGGGTGGAGGATAGAGATCAAATCTTGGCCAAACTTGACAGCTCATGGAGGTAAGACAGAGGTTGGTGGAGGAGATGGAGGATTTTATACTCAGGAGGATTATAAGGAGATTGTTCAATATGCAGCAGAAAGATACATCATGATAATTCCAGAGATTGACATGCCAGGTCATACCAATGCTGCATTGTCGTCTTATCCAGAATTAAACTGTTCAGGTGAAGCTCCAGAATTATATACTGGTACAGAAGTAGGCTTCAGCACACTTTGCACGGATAAGGAAATTACCTACCAGTTTGTTGATGATGTTATTGGTGAATTGGCCGTTTTGACTCCTGGCCCCTACATTCATATTGGTGGAGATGAGTCTCATGTTACACCCATGGAAGATTATATTCCATTTATCAACAGAGTACAGGAGATTGTTTTATCGCACAATAAAAGGATGATTGG
Organism: Fulvivirga lutimaris; assembly: GCF_009711525.1. GTDB lineage: Bacteria > Bacteroidota > Bacteroidia > Cytophagales > Cyclobacteriaceae > Fulvivirga > Fulvivirga lutimaris. Next base: position 37,653 of record NZ_SMLV01000436.1, on the reverse strand, counting down.
CTGGGATGAGGTGGCCAATGCTGAGCTGGACAGTAGTTCGATTATTCAGTATTGGTCTGAGGCAGACAATATTATCATGGGCCTTAGTCAAGGCGCGAAGGTTATTATGTCACCTGCTTACAAGGCGTATTTAGACATGCAGTACGATTCTGCGACCAGATTGGGTCAGAATTGGGCGGCTTACATAGAAGTTGATGAAGGCTATCAATGGGATCCGGCAGAACTTAATGAGCAAATAAAAAGAGCAAATATTATAGGAGTGGAGGCTCCACTTTGGACTGAAACTATGGAAACCATTGATGATCTAGAGTATATGATGTTTCCTAGAATTATGGGTTATGCGGAGATTGGATGGTCACCCAAAGTTTTGAGAAAGTGGGATACCTATAAAGCACGGTTAGCTGCGCAGGCTGAAAGATTGAAATTAATGCAAGTGGATTATTACGCGTCTAAAAAAGTGCAGTGGGTTACTGAATAAAAGTTATTGATATATAAGTACATAGCTTAGCATAATTAAATTTTACGTTATAATAACTCTATTGTTAGGATAGAGAAAAGGAAGTATGAGATACAGGCTTTTTATAGTTGCTTTATTATTTCTGACACAGATATCTTTTGGTCAAACAATCAAGGAAATCTTTTTTGAACTTCCACTTGGCGGGTTGTCACTTGGTCAAAAAGAACTTATGATTAACAATTTTTTAAATTATAAGGAAGGAGCCGAGAAAGAAAGACCATATCTTATAGACTATCGTCCTGAGAATTATTACGTAGCCTTTTCCGGGGCTTATGAAGGCTATGAAACACTGAAATGTTGGAAGGTGTCTAATGGTAGTCAGCTTGTCGGTGTAACTTATACTGAGTGTGAAGGTCCTTGTGATACTGATCTGTTTTTTTATATAAAGACTGATAAAAAGACTTCTAAAGTTCCAGCTAGCTACGTTGTTCCTGAAATTACGATTGCAGACTTTTTTGATACGGAACAAATGAAGAAGGATGGCGTAAAGCCAATCAGCAGAGAGGTATTTGCCAGATTTTTTGGGTTTTTATTTCATCTGCCTATTGACGGTGAGAATATTAAAGTTGAATCACAGACACATAGATTTGGTAAAATACCTGAAGAGTATCAAAAGTATGATTTGGGCTCAACAATTGAATTGGTTTGGAATGACGGAACTTTTACAAAACAAAAGAAAACTCCTGTTGCACAAAAGGATGTGCAGTTTACAATAGAAAACTGTGTGTCTGAGTTTTCAATGGATGAAACCATCAAAACAAAGGCAGGATATCAGTTTTGGTTTGTTGATAAGGAATTTTTAGCTGGCAGAACGATGAAGATGAGTGTTGTAGCTCCAGGTTCTCAAACACATCAACCCCATAAGCACTCAGAGGATGAGTTCTTTTACGTTTTAGAAGGTACTGCAGAGTTTTATCTTGATGGAAAAACAAGAGTAGCCGGACCTAATACTAGCTTTTATTGCCCCCCTAATATTGAGCATGGCATCAAAAATGTCGGAGATACTGAGCTCAAATTTTTGGCACTACAAAAATACGAGGAGTAAAGATTTTATCAATCAGTCTTTATTATCACCTCTTTACATACTGGGAATTCCATCGTAAAGCGAGTTCCTCGATCTACTTCGCTTTCCACAGTAATAGTACCTTTCATAGCTTCTACATGGGCCTTGGTAAGAAATAGACCAAATCCTTTACCGATTCTTTCGGGGTGGAATCGCTGATAAAGATTAAATATTTTATTTTCAGCATAGTTCATGTCAATTCCTATGCCGTTATCCTCTATCATGATTTTAATCTTTTCACCCTCAATCAAAATATTTGAGCAGTTAATCACTACATCACGCTCTTCACTTCTATATTTTAATGCATTATGAATAAGGTTATAGAATATACTGTAGACATAAGGACGCAAACCTTCAATGTGCACTTCCTTGAATTCGTTAATATTAACTGTTCCATTGACCTTCTTAATGTCTTCAGTGAGCATTTTTAAGGCAAGAGTAAGCTGTTCTTTTAACTCCACAGGTTCAATTAAGTTTCCCATCCCTTTACGGATACTCAAGACAATGCTTAAGTCAGATATTACCTGATCAAGATCGTTAATACTAGAGCTAAGGAGTTGCAAAACTTCTGAGTCATCTATTTTAAGCAAATTGATAAGTCCTTTCACCTGAGCAACGGGCCCTTTTATATTATGTGCAGTTATAAATGCGAACTGTTCGAGTTTTGTATTTTGGTCGACTAGCTCTTCATTAACCTTTTGCAGAGTTGTTGTCCTTTCTTCCACACGTTCTTCTAAAGAATCCTTTACTCTTTCTAATTCCGTATTGCGTTCATCCATTAGTTCAGACTGGGCAGTAAGCTCTTCATTGGCTGCCTGAATTTCCTCCTGTTGGATTTGAAGTTTTTGTGTCCGTTCATTTACTAGTTTTTCGAGAAGTGCAGTTTGAAGTCTGAGCCTTCTGGTTCTCCATTGAAAAATGGAGTAAATGAAAAGTGTAATCATTCCAACTATCAGAATTATAAACCATGGGGTTCGCCATAAAGGGGGAGTAACAGTAATCACTAACTCAAGTCCTTCCTTTTCCCATTCGCCAAAAGAGTTGGAAGCTTTGGCGCGCAGGGTGTATTTTCCGGGAGGAATATTTGTAAACTGTATTCTACGTTCATTTTCCAACAGATTCCAACTTTTCTCATAGCCCTCTAAAGTGTATTGATAGGAAGTATGTGCTGGGTAGGAGAATCCTAAACTACTGATTTCAAAGCCAAAATTTCTCTCATTCCAGGCCAATTCCATTTTCCTATTAGTAAGGATTTGATTTAGTGATGTACCGTTTCCAATTTCCTCTTTCCGAACGCCATTTATCAATAAAGACGTAACAATACATTTGGGTATGTCGCTGATAAGAGCATTAGCTTCCTTAGGATTGAAAGAGGTCAGCCCATTTACACCACCAAAGTACATTTTACCAGAAGGTGATTGATAAAAGGCTTTTGTATTAAACTCGTTACCCTGTAATCCATGCGTAGTATTGAAACTACGAATGCATCGCATCTCTGTTTTGCTGAATACAGCTATCCCTTTATTAGTACTTAACCATAGGTTGTTTTGATCATCTTCTAAGATGCCATATATCACGCTATTGGGCAGGCCGTCTTTTTCCGTAAAAGTTTGAAAATGGTTCTTTTGAATATCATAATGAACGAGTCCTCCGCCTGCTGTACCTACCCAGACTGCTCCTTCTGTGTCACTATAGAAGCACTTAATGCTGGCATCTGGAAAGCTTGAATTGCCACTAGCACCTATTTTTATTTCTTCAGAAATTAAATAATCGCTAGTATCATACTTAATAATATCATTGAATTTTTCAGCCCAAAGCTTACCCTCGAAAATCATCATAACCGATGTGCTGGTTGCTGATAACTTTTTGGATTTATAAGTATTGGTATTAAACAAATAAACCCCAGTGTTAGTAGCAACTAAAAAGCTGCTTGGTGAAACCTTCAAAAGTTCATTTATGGTAGTGTTAGTTGCACCTATTTTATCATTATTTTCGATGTATTCGATTTCATGGCCATCCCATTTTCTTAGCCCATGTGATGTTCCTAACCATAGATCATTATCCTCTTCGAGAAGTATCGAATTTATCCGAGACTTATCACCATCGATTGAGTTAATGTTAATGTGAAATGTATTATTTTCATTTTGATTTATAATATCCAGCCCTTCCATGGTTGCCACGTAAATGGTATTGTCATCTTTAGTAGTAACTGCGGTTACAAAATTACTTGACAAAGAGATTGGAGCACCAGCAAAACTCCCATAGTAGTTGAACACAGAAAATTGAGGGCTGTATTTGTTCAAGCCCAGGCCGTTGGTTCCAATCCAAACCACTTCATCTTTGGTCTGATAAATACAGGACAGATAATCACTAGATAAAGCAAACGGATCCTGATGCACATATTTAAGCGTTCTTTTGTGCTTACCCTGTGAGTCAAAAATGAAAGCATCCCTTCTTAATACCCATAACTCGCCATTGCTTAGTTGCATTATGGGCATTCGGAATTCTCCAATCTTTTCGGAATCCGAGAAATTGTAGATGGAATTAAATCTATTGGTTATGGGATTGTACTTACTCAAACTATCACGGCCATGAATATATACTTCGTTAGTTTGTTTACTATAGTAAAATGTAATTCTTGAGTCATGCTCCAATAATTCATTGAAGTCATTGTCTGAGGTATTTTTATGATACACCGCCCTATCTGTGGCTACCCAAATACTTCCATCCTCATTGAAGACAAAGTTTCTTACTTCCTGATTACTAAAATTGAAGAATTGAGGGGTTCTTATCAGTTTTTCATTGTTAATATTAAATGCCCACATACCCAGATTAGAAGCTATTAAAAAAATGCTATCCGACTGCTGAAACATGTCATGTACGAGTATTTCGGAGTCATTGACTTCATCAGCGATCAAATTGTAAGAAACAAATTTGTTTTCTTCCTGAATATATTGACTTAAAGATCCTTCAGAGGAGACCCAAAGGTTTTGATTATTATCAATGAAAAGTCTATGAATATTATTTCTGGGTATCGAGGCTGGGTCGTCATCAATATGATGATACTGATAAAACCTATTGCCGTCATATTTATTGATGCCGTCAAGTGTAGCGACCCATAAATAACCATATTTATCCTGTACCATGGATTTAATGGAAGATTGAGAAAGACCATCTTCCACAGTTATTCTCTCAAAACGAATCTGGTTTTGACCAAACGAATTAAGGGTGCAAAACAGAAAAAAAGCAACTAATACTCTGCCTATAGACATAGTTTAAAAAAATTGGAAGCAGTTAAGATAGTCATTTGAAACAACTATTTCAATGAAATGCTTTCATATAGATTTAAACGACTAATTGCAAAATTTACAAATTTCTAACCCTATGGAAATAAAAAAGTGACCCGTTTCTGGGCCACTTCTCAAACTAAATTATCACTCTATAAATATTACTGCAGATCGAAACGATCAAGGTTCATTACCTTGTCCCAGGCTGCAACAAAATCTTTGACAAATTTGTCTTTAGAGTCTGAACAGCCATAAACTTCTGCAAGGGCTCTTAGCTCTGAATTTGAGCCAAATATAAGGTCAGCACGAGTCCCAGTCCATTTTACTTTACCCGTTCCACGGTCGCTTCCTTCAAACAGATCTTCTTTTTCAGATGTAGCTTTCCAGGTTGTCCCCATGTCTAAAAGATTCACAAAGAAGTCATTTGTTAAAGCTTCAGGCTTATCGGTGAAGACGCCATGTTTAGAACCATCATAGTTGGTGTTTAATACTCTCATGCCGCCAACCAGTACGGTCATTTCAGGAGGAGATAGCGTGAGTAGTTGAGATTTATCAACTAGCATTTCTTCAGCTGTTGTTTTATGCTTTGGCTTAAAGTAGTTTCTGAAACCATCAGTTAATGGTTCTAGAGCTTCAAAAGATTCAATATCTGTTTGCTCCTGTGAAGCGTCAGCACGGCCTGGTGTAAATGGGACGGTAACATTTTGGCCAGCATTTTTAGCTGCCTTTTCAATACCGGCACATCCGCTAAGTACAATTAAGTCAGCCATAGAAACTTCCTTACCAAAATCATTTTTAATACCCTCTAAAGTTTTTAGAACTTTAGCCAGTTGTGCTGGGTTATTGGCCTCCCAATCCTTTTGAGGCGCGAGACGAATTCGAGCACCATTGGCACCACCGCGTTTGTCAGATCCACGGAAGGTAGAAGCAGACGCCCAGGCAGTAGATACCAATTCGGAAACGCTCAATCCTGATGCTAATATTTTTGATTTCAAGTCTGCAATATCACTGTCATTGATCAACTCATGCGAAACGGCAGGAATTGGATCTTGCCAACTCAATTCTTCTGAAGGCACTTCTGGTCCCAGATAACGAGCCAGAGGTCCCATATCACGATGTGTTAACTTATACCATGCTCTTGCAAAGGCATCAGCAAACTGATCTGGATTTTCGTAGAATCTTCTTGAAATTGGCTCATAGATAGGATCCATTTTCAAAGAAAGGTCAGTAGTTAACATAAAAGGCGCATGTTTTTTAGCTGGATCATGGGCATCAGGTACAGTTCCTGCGCCTGCACCACCTTTAGGTCTCCACTGATGAGCACCTGCCGGACTTTTTGTCAATTCCCAATCAAAACCAAATAGGTTTTCGAAGAAGTTATTGCTCCATTTAGTTGGTGTGGTCGTCCATGCTCCTTCAAGACCGCTGGTGATAGTGTCAGCTCCGCTTCCACTTCCAAAACTATTGCTCCAACCAAGGCTTTGTTCTGCCATGGTAGCTCCTTCTGGTTCAGCACCTACATACTTGTCAGGATCCTCTGCTCCGTGTGTTTTACCAAATGTATGACCACCGGCTATTAAGGCTACGGTTTCTTCATCATTCATCGCCATTCTACCAAAAGTTTCTCTGATGTCTTTAGCAGCGGCAATAGGATCAGGGTTGCCTCCTGGTCCTTCAGGGTTTACATAGATTAGTCCCATGTGTGTAGCACCTAATGGGTTTTCTAATTCACGATCTCCGCTGATTCTTTTTTCATCGCCCATCCATTGGCCTTCAGAGCCCCAATAGATATCTTCTTCAGGCTCCCATACATCTTCGCGACCACCGCCAAAACCAAAGGTTTCGAAACCCATTGATTCTAATGCGCAGTTACCGGCAAGTATCATGAGGTCAGCCCATGAAATTTGCTTGCCATATTTTTGTTTGATGGGCCATAAAAGCAGACGTGCTTTATCTAAGTTGGCATTATCTGGCCAGCTATTAAGTGGAGCAAAGCGCTGTGTTCCAGCACCACCACCACCGCGGCCATCCTGAATACGATATGTACCTGCGCTGTGCCATGCCATTCTAATAAAAAATGGTCCATAATGACCATAATCTGCTGGCCACCAGTCTTGAGAGGTAGTCATCAAATCGAAAAGATCCTTCTTCAATGCCTTTAGGTTGAGCTTCTTAAACTCTTCCGCATAGTTGAAATCTTCGCCCATAGGATTGGACAAAGAAGAATGTTGGCGTAAAATTCCTAAGTTCAGTTGATTTGGCCACCAGTCGCGGTTTCTAGGTCCACCGCCTGCGCTGCCATGTAGTTCGCCTCCAAGAAAAGGGCACTTGCTTGCACCGTTAGAGTCATTTGGGTGTGTGTAATTTTCCATTGTATCGATTAAGTTTATTAATTGCTATTTCTGTAAATATGCTATAATCTTTATTTATAATTATTATTTAGTCATTAGCTCAACTTATTGAATCGTTGAGCTCAGATATCCCTTTAATTTAACGAATTCATGTCCCTTTAAAAAGGCATTATAACAGTCTTTAGAATATCACAACATAGAAAGAATTGAGTATGATTTTCTTAATCTTTGAGATACCAATGAAGTCATTATTGGCAGATGAATCCTTCCTGAAAACCTTTTAAATAAAATTAGACTAATTCTAAATAAGATGTCGTGATGTTTTTTTATTATTGCAAACTGATAAAAAAAGTATTGATTAAATGGCTGTAAAAGGGGATTTTGGTTTTAAGATGAGGGTGGTTCACCGATACCTGGGTTTTTTCCTGGCGGGTATAATGGCGGTGTATTCTTTAAGTGGTATTGTTTTGATTTTTAGGGATACCGATTTCCTTAAGCAGGAAAAAGTAATTACTAAAAGTATTGAACCAAATGTCAATGGAGAAGAGATTGGCCAGAAGCTTGGTATAAAAAGGTTTAGTATTGAGAAAGAAGAAGGTAACCTTGTATACTTTGGCAACGGTACTTACGACAAAAGTACAGGCGAGGCAAATATCACTGTCAAATCATTACCTTATGTATTGGATAAAATGACGCATATGCACAAGGCCAAATCTGGAGATGCTTTGTTCTTTTTGAATATTTTCTTTGGTCTGTCCTTGTTCTTTTTTGTTCTAAGCTCTTTCTGGATGTTTATGCCGAAAACTTCAGTCTTTAAAAAGGGAATGTATTTTACTGCTGGAGGGGTAGTGCTTACCCTGATATTATTGTTTATTTGAGAATATGAGATTGGGCTGTAGTATTTACAGCCCTACAAACACCTCTTTGGTGTGATCATTGTCTTTGTTGTACAAAACAATTCTTAATGCTTTAACAGCCTTTTTTTGTACTTATCGAGATACAATGGGAAGTTACGATGCTCACGGCTTTTATAACGCAATTTGATAGTATCTAATAACTTATTGTTATCACTATAAACACTGATGACTATATCATCATTTTCTTCATAGTCCAAAAAAAGTACTGTTTTTGATAGGTCAATGGAATTAATTTGAAACGAAAGCTCTTCGGTAATTAATTTATGACCTTCAGTGTTCTGAGCAATAATTCTATACCAATAGACACCAGGTTCATAGAGTTGATCAGTAAAAATATAGTCTGGTTGGTAAGCACCAAAAGTGTTGAATTCTACTGGCACGCTTGCCAATGAATCAAAGGAAAATGCCGAATCTTCTCTACGCATTATAATGAAATTCTGAAGTGATTGGGCAAGACTATCATTGATGCTCCAATTTAGTTGAATGACACTTTTCTTTTTCTGTTGGCTAACTTTTTTTATGAGGCCAATAGGCTTGGCCGATACGCCTTTTGGCCTTAGGCTTACTTCCAGCTCAAACTGGCAGTAGTCATGCAAATAGCCATCAATATTGAGCCAATATTTTTGGTCATGCTTTAATGGACTAATGGTGGCATAGATATCATCTTGTGTTGCTAATGATATACAATCGAGTATTTTGTAGGTATCAGGAGCACATAGCTCACCCTCAAATGCTACTAGCTGCACACCTCTAAGATCACGGCATTGCTGATTACCAATATTAATATAAAGTGTGTCGTAATTGGTATTGGTAAATGTAAACCACTGATCATTATGATATTGAATGCACTTGCCTGTCAATTGCTGATCTATACAGGCATATTGTACAGTATTGCCATCGGTCTTTGATGTGAAAGGCTGGTCAATTTGTAATTCTATCGCTTCAGTCATGTCGTTGTTCACAGTCTGAGCCACAGCATTCCATTGAAAAGGGCCACTTAAGACAATAAGTAATACTCCTTTTTTCAGCAAGATAGTAAAGGTTAGTTATTCTCCTTTTTCAATAACATCTTCAACTGCGTTACCACCAAAGTAAGCGTTCAGCTGAGAAAGTGTTTGTTCGTTAACCGCCTCGTCCATTTTAATAAGACCCTTCTCAAGAAGTACAATTCTAGAGCATATTTCGGTTACATGGTTGAGGTCATGACTGGAAATTAGAAACGTAACATTCCGATCTTTCTTGAAAGCATCAATAATTTTCTTAAGTCTTATCTGGGAGGTTGGATCAAGGTTTTCAAATGGCTCATCTAAAAGCACAATTGATGGGTTGCCGATAAGTGCGGCAGCCACACCTACCTTCTTCTTATTTCCTTTTGACAAGTCGCGGATGTATTTTTTATGACCCAACACCTCATCATTAAATAACTGCTCAAACTGTGCTAAAAAGGCATCTAAATCTGACTGGCTCAGTCCATAGATTTTGGCCAGAAAATCAAAGTACTCTTCGGGAGTTAGGTAGTCAATTAAAAACTTTTCATCGATGAAAGAGCCAGTAAATCTTTTCCATTCTTCAGTAGTGCTCACATCATTACCTTCAATTTCAACATGACCAGAAGTAGCCCTTATCAGGTCTAAAATTATTCTGAATAGTGTGGTTTTACCAGCACCATTATTACCTACCAAACCGAAGGATTGCCCTTGAGGAACTTCCAGCTTTTCAATGTTTAGTACTTCGTTTTTCTTGTATGATTTTTTTAAGTCTTTTATCAACAACATTTATTAAAGTGTTAAGTCGTGAATGAGTTTATATTTTACTTTGGCCAGCTTTTGAGCGATGAGTTTTATGAAATAATCTCGTAAGGTGAATCCTAGAATGCCGCATATAGCAATGGAGCTTAAAGCAGGCATGTATCCAAAAAGCTGGCTTACAGGAACATAGATAACATATGGCCCTGCAAGTAAAGGAATACCCATCAGCCATTGAGCGGCACCAGTTCCCTGGTAATTCATAAAAGCGCCTTTATTTAAGTCAATGGCTTTTGGCCCCCAAAGTGAAAATCTGATCATGAGCGGAATGTTGATACCAATGTTATATAGGCTACCCGCTAATATTAGGAACAGCACATCCCAACCGAAATAGACATATGGAATGCATAAAAAGGTGGTTATTATACAAGCTATAAGTAGGAGTCTGTACCTTGACTTAAGCCATGTCTGAACAGCCAATGGTTTGGTGAAGAAGAAATCGAGTTGATTGGTATTCCAGCTCCAAAAAAACTGACCATAATTTATGGTGAATAGGCCACTCATAAATATGCCCAGGAAAATATAAAATCCTTTGCTGCCAGAATAGTTGTCTTTTCCAAAGAAAATAAGGCCATAGCCTACAAATATTAATGAAAGCAACATTACCGAGCGGGTGCGCTTATGGCGAAATATCATTTTGATCTCCTGCAACATCAGGGTGTTGTAAATACTGGACTTTCCTAAGAAGCTTAGCTTTTCAGAATAGGTTTCTACGTTAGCAGATGATGCTTCACCCAGCTCTTCAAGATAGAGGTTTTCTTTAAAGTATTTTAAAGTTAGCAGTAGCAATCCTGCACATAAAATAATGGTTGAAACGAGTAGAAAGGGAGAAGTTAGTGCAGACTGAAAAACACTACCAATAGGGCCAAATATGTTGGTGTCAAAGTATGCCGTTAGCACATAATTGCCGGCTGCCAAAGAAATTAGAACCGCCCAAACCCAAGGCATTTCTTCAAATTTCTTTTTAAATAGAATATTAAAAAAATGCAGGCAAAGGGACAGGAAAAATATGCTTCCCAGCCAGTATAAAATTACGATTTGCCCATAGCGAGGTTCCAGTGCCTGAAATGCGAATGGAGCCAGCAGCAGAACAGCTACTATATTAAATGCGCTAATTAATGATTTGCCTATCAAGAAGTTAGCAATTTTGCTTCTTGTCACTGGTAGGTTTAAATAGGGTTGAATGTCCAAGGCGGGCACTTTTTGAATAAAATAGCGCATTAGCAGTTCACCTAGAAAATAATAGATAAGTATACTATTTACAAAAGCAATTGGGTCGTCAATCTGTGGAATTTCATAAAGAATTTTAGGTAATGCATTAGCCAAAGATATAATGCTCACAAGTACGAAAATACCCATGAGCCATATGAAAATAGTGATTCCCAACTCTCGCTCAAATGAAGCCGACCTTCGGAATTGTAACCATTGGTGATTCAAAAAATGCTTAATCATAATGTTGGTTTACTTTAAATCAGAGTCCTCTTCAAGAACTTTGTTCTGATACTTAATTTTCTCATCCAGCCGCTCACCAGCTTCTTTTAATTTGTCGATAATCTCGTGATTTTCTTTTTTGAATTGCGACTTGTCTATAATACTGATCAGCCCCAATATTGATGCTAGAGGTGCACGCACTTCATGTGCATTGATATGCGCATATTTATTTAGTTTTTCATTCTGAGCACTTAATGTTGCCGTTCGTTGGACCACTAAATTTTCTAGGTTATCATTGATTTTCTCTATTTCTAAATTTTTCGCTTTTAACACTTTTTTCTGTCGCTCTTTAATTCTAAAGTAGGTAAGTGAGACAAATGTAGAAAGTGCTAGAAATAAGCTGCCTCCAAAAATAAATCGCAATGGATAGATGTCAAATTTGTAATGTGGAGTTATGGAATGAAAATAAATGCCATTAATAATTACGAACATAAATGTAGCCAGATACCAAAAAATGGCATCTTTTATTGATACGGCTGTGGCTACTATCAACAGAGGGATCAGGGCTACCCAATAAACGATATTATGATAATAGTTCTCGGTTGTTAGCAGCGCTATTTGCGATAAACCTAAAAGCTCAAGAAAATTAATATTTGTAAGAATACGTGCGTTGAATCCTTTTGTAGCCAGAAGGAGCTGGATCAATTGCAGAGCAACAAACAAAGGTAAAAACCAATCAGGCGTAAGTGCAATAGTGAAAAATAAATCAATTAGCCACATAATTAGGAACACTGAGGTAAGAGTCAGATAATACCCTATTAAGGTGCTCTTTTGCTGCTTATCAATAGGTTTAGTATTATTCAAATCAATGCGCTTTCAACCAGTTGTCGCCAACACCTGCCTCAACCTCCAAGGGCACTTCTAAAGAAACGGCATTCATCATTAAATCAATGATTTTAGGTTTCACCAGCTCCACTTCATCCTTGTAAACATCAAAAACCAATTCATCATGCACCTGCATAATCATTTTGGTTTTCAGTTTCTCTGCTTTCAGCCATTTTTGAATATTTACCATAGCAAGCTTGATGATATCAGCAGCACTTCCTTGTATTGGTGCGTTAATGGCGTTTCTCTCAGCGTAGCCTCGCATGGTAGCATTCCCCGAATTGATATCTCTTAAATACCTCCTGCGGCCCATAATGGTTTCTACATATTCATTTTCTTTAGCCGTGTTAATACAATTATCCATGTAGGATTTGATTGCCGAGAATTCTTTGAAATAAGCTGTAATAATTTCATTGGCTTCTGTTCTGGATATGCCTAAGTTTTGTGCCAGACCAAAGGCTGAAATGCCATATATAATCCCGAAATTAACCTCCTTGGCTTTTCTTCGCATACCCGAATCTACATCTTCCAAAGCCACATTAAATACCTTGGCCGCTGTGGTTGAGTGAATATCACGACCATTTTTAAAGGCTTCAATCATAACCTCATCTTTGGCAAAGGAAGCGGCTATTCTAAGTTCAATTTGAGAATAATCTGCAGATAGTAAAACATGGTTTTCATCACGTGGCACAAATGCCTTTCTGATCTCACGACCTTTTTCTGTACGGATTGGAATATTTTGGAGGTTAGGGTTATTAGAGCTTAACCTTCCCGTTGCTGCAATGGCCTGCCCATAATCTGTATGTACATGGCCATCTGTAGGACTTATCATTTTTGGAAGGGCATCCACATAGGTAGACTTCAGCTTTTGGTACTCCCTGAACTCTAAAATTTTATTTGCGATATCATGCTCAACCGCCAGCTTGCTCAATATTTCTTCACCAGTAGCGTATTGCCCGGTTTTGGTTTTCTTCGGTTTGTCAACAAGCTTGAGCTTATTGAATAAAATCTCACCCAGCTGTTTTGGCGAGGCTATGTTAAATTCCTGACCTGCCATTTTAAAAATCGATTCCTGCGCTTCAAGACTCAATTGCTGTAGTTCTTTCGACATGGTAGCTAGGGCTTGCTCATCAATTCTTACACCTTCAAATTCCATTTCTGACAACACCATAGCCAGTGGATGCTCTACCTCATTCAGTAGTTTTTCGAGCTTATTGGCCTTAATTTCTTTATCCAGTTTTTCCTTTAACTGAAGTGTTACATCTGCATCCTCACAGGCATATTCCACAATCTCTTCAGGAGCCAGATCCTGCATGTTTTTTTGATGCTTTCCCGAGCCTATCAAGGTGCTTATAGGTACGGGCCTATAATTTAGATAATGTTCAGATAGAGCGTCCATGCCATGTCTCATCTCAGGTTCGATCAGGTAATGCGCAAGCATGGTATCATAAATGGGCCCTTTTACTTCGATGCCATATTTTTTCAAGACTAAAATATCGTACTTAATATTTTGACCAATTTTCAGAATCTTATCATTGTTAAAAACCTCGGCAAATTCCTGAATGATAGCTTTAGCCTCTTCGAAATCTGGCGGTATGGCCACATAGTATGCCTCACCTTTAATATATGAGAAGGCTACTCCCACAACCTGGGCTTCTACAGCATCAATTCCACTTGTTTCAGTATCAAAACATAACTCATCCTGCTTTAGCAAATAGGAGATTAAAGACTTTCTCATTGGAGCAGAATCTACCAGATGATAGTTATGCTCCACAGTATTTATATCTTCAATTTTCTTTGGCTCCTCATCAGTGAGATCAATTGCCTCCTTGCTGGCGGCACTAAACATATCTAATTGACCAGAAGAACTCGAGCTGCCACTGCTTGATGAAGAGGGTGAAGCTGCTGCGGGATCAGTATTGAACAGTCGTTTCGCCAATGTTCTGAATTCCAGCTCTTCAAACATTGGTTTTAGTTTTTCTTCATCGGGACCTGTATATTCTAATTCCTTCTCGTTAAACTCAACAGGCACATTGATATTAATTGTAGCCAATTCTTTTGAAAGCCTTCCCAGTTCAGCATTGGCCTCAACCTTCTCTTTCATTTTGCCTTTGAGCTTGTCAGTATTTTCAAGCAGCCCTTCCAAAGAGCCATAGTCCTTAAGGAACTTCGAAGCAGTTTTTGGACCAACCCCTGGTATTCCCGGAATATTATCTACAGCATCGCCCTGCATGCCTAGCATGTCAATAACCTGGTCTATTCTTTCAATGTCCCATTTCTTAAGCACTGCATCAATTCCCATTATATCAACACCATTGCCCATAAAGGCGGGTTTGTAAAGGTATATGTGCTCTTCAACCAATTGTCCAAAGTCTTTATCGGGAGTCATCATAAATACTTCAAAACCCTGGCGTGCAGCTTTCTTAGCCAGTGTACCAATGATGTCATCAGCCTCAAACCCATCCTTCTCTATCACAGGGATATTAAATGCCCGGATAATATCCTTTACTATGGGCACACCAATTTTGATGTCTTCCGGAGTCTCCTCGCGGTTGGCTTTATATTCAGCATACTGCTCATGCCTGAAAGTAGGTGCAGAAGTATCAAAAACTACAGCAATATGAGAAGGTTTTTGTTTTTGCAAAACCTCCAGCATGGTGTTAGTGAAACCAAGCATTACTCCGGTATTTATGCCTTTGGAGTTGATTCTTGGAGTTTTGCTAAATGCGAAATGCGCACGATATATTAACGCATAAGCGTCAAGCAGGAATAGTTTTTTTTCAGGGGTACTCATACCTATAAAGGTATGAAAGCACGGTTAAAAATAGGATGGAAGTAAATAAAAAATGGCCTGCAATTTCAACTTGCAAGCCATGTCTTTGTAGGTATTATTTTATCCTCGCGTAGATGATGTAATCAGTATCAGGTGGCTGAACGCCTTTATTTCTAATTGCTTTTGCGATCTGCCCTCTATGGTAGCTGCTATGGCTAAGCATATGGTTCATGATTTCACGAATGGTACTTTCGTATTTATTACCTTCTGAATTGGTGTAAAAAATCATTTCTTCAAAAGTATCAAGCGAATGGCTGTCTAAATAAGTGTTCCAATTATTAGAAGTCTCTTCAGTCATACTTCTGAGCTCGGTCAATTTATATTGCTCCCATAATGGAAAAGGCGATGTTGGTATTCCTTTAATTCTGTTGAGCCAGATAATCTGTGCTGTTAGCACGTGGCTAAACAGGGATAAAAGCTCATCACCAGGAGACTCTAGTTCTTCCAAAGCGACCAATATTCTGTAGTTGGCCCACTCATTATATTTTAATAAATCTCTAAAATGCTTTTTCATAATTATTACATAAAACTAGGGGTGAAATTAACAAAAAAGAGGAAGTGATATGCACTTAACCTTCTTTAACTATCGAATTATCAAGAGTTTCTAAAAACGATTGGGCGTTGTTGACATGACTGGTCAATTTTTCAGTATTCATCTTATTAAGCATGTTGATATTGAACTTCATGCGCTGATTAGAAGAGAATTTCTGCTGATGTTGATAAATAAAATTCCAGTAGAGGCCATCCCATATTTCACACCATTTTCCTTTTTGGTAATCACTCATTTTCAGAATATAATTTGACCCTGAAATGTATGGTTTGGTGGTGATCAGTCCTCCATCAGCATATTGCGTCATGCCATAAATATTGGGCACCATTACCCAGTCATAGGCGTCTATAAACAGTTCCATGAACCAACGGTAAACTTCATCGGGATCAAATTCACAGAGCAGCATAAAATTGCCTAAAATCATGAGCCTTTCTATGTGATGACAATAGCCAGTTGATAATACCTTTTTAATAGTTTGATCTACAGGCTCAATACCAGTAGTTCCATTATAAAAAGAGGCTGGTATTTTACGACTATAATTAAAATAATTATTAGTTCGTTCGAAGACACCTTCCTTTAAATAAATGCCCCTCACAAACTCACGCCAGCCAATGATCTGTCTGATAAAACCTTCCAGACTATTGATTGGGAAATCATGCTTTTTATGAAGTTCCATTGTTCGGTCTATAACCTGTTGTGGAGTTAGTAAACCAATATTTAAAGCGGGTGTCAATAATGAATGAAAGAGGATGCTTTGGTCTTTAGCTATGGCATCTTCATAGTCACCAAACTTTTCCATTCTCTCAATGAGAAATTTATCCAGCCATTGCTTTGCCTCCTTATGTGTTATTGGATAGTTGAACGCATCAGGTGAGCCTAAATTGGTTTTGAAATTTGCTTCAACATATTCTTTAGCTTCTTTTACAAAAGCATTTTCATTGAGCTGTTCAATATCAAGGAGCTTTATATTTTTAGGGAGCTTTTTTCTATTGTCTTCATCAAAACTCCATTTGCCTCCGGTAGGCTCACCATTATCTATAAGTAGGTCTAAGGCCACCCGTTGGTTCTTATAAAATGAGGCCATGAAATAGCCAGTCTTATTTTTTGTAAGCCTGGTATTAAGCTCATTTGAAGAAGTTAAAAATCCTGGGTTTTCAATGCAGTTAATCGTAAGGCTCAATTGCCTGGCATACCTGTCAACTCGCCTTGTCAATAAATAGTCATCAGGAGAAATTACAATTACTTCCGTTGCTCCAATTGACTTGGCTTTTTCAAGCGCTGTATAAGTTGTATTACTTGTTTTTCTGTCAATATAACTGACAGACTTACCCAGGTCTACGAGTATGGAGGCATAATACTTCATGGATGCCCTATGAAGTATAAGCTTATTTTTATGGAAGTTGTATTGATTGAAATAAAGCTCATCTTCTACAAGAATGAATGCATCAGCCTTGTCTAGTAGTGGGCTTTTTTTAAATAATTGGTGCGGGTAAACTAGTGCAATGATCACTGCTTACTAACAGCAACAATGTGTCTATGTTTATTCCACAATTCTAAAAATAGGATAGCGCATGTGCGCCTCTTCATAGTAAGGAGATCGTTTAAAAATAAAGTCTAGCTGGGCATACCAGTTTTGTGCAAAATCCAGTTCTTCATTTTTCTTTTTATTAAAATCTTTTCTCAACTCTGGCTCTGCCTCAAGTAATTGCTGGGCGTTGTCCTCAAAAACATAAGGTGAAAAACCCTCTTTTTGCTGAAGGATGGTGTCAAAATAATTCCAGCTAAAGAATGAGTCTGGGGCAGTGGGTTCCAGAGTTTCAACCATATACCTGGCAGCAGGTTGATCAGTGGTAAAAATGTAGTCTCCTTTTCTGAAGTTTAGAGTTTCTGTAGATACTATAACCTTAGTATTGTTGTTAAGGTAATGACCCTCATAAGCCGTTTTTGAGGTATTGAATTTGTCAATATGATACACTTCAACTGAGATGCTACTATCCTGTTTAAGTCTTTTGAATTGTGCCTTGTTAAGTTTTAAAAGTTCAATCACATCATACCATCCTTGCGGAATAACATAGGCTTTTGGAATGGTTACTTCTTCAGTAGAAACATAGGTATTGTAATAGGGGATTACTTTGGTAAATGGGCGGTTATGTCCGTATAGCAAGCGCTCTTGACCGGTTACTTTACTGATGATTTTTTCTCCCACATACCCTTTGAAATTTAATTCTGACGACTCGCCTCTTGTTAGCCTCCAGTCCACAGGGTGCTTCTCACCAGCTTTAAAATCAGACTGACGCTGTAATTTCAACGATCTTATTTTTGTGCCATCATCTTTGGCTATCTGAATAGTAGCCTGAAGCAAGTTGTAGGTGCTGTTTACCCTTACATCAAAAGGTTTTAGCATGTGGGTTTCTATCATGAAACCTAATGTCCCAAAAAGTGTGGTATAACCCGTGGAATACCTTGGGTTGTCCAAAAATTGAGGGAAACCACTCTCATCAGGCGTTGTGTTAAAGACATTAACATAGGGCGTAATTTCAGCACCTTTATCGGCCATTAATTTTTCTAGTCGAGGCCTGAAATCATCTTCCAAATATTTGCCCATAGCACCACCCATTTTATTATGCTGAGTGATGAGATGAGTAATTGTATATTGATAATCGGCACCATTGCTCACATGAGTATCTACAAAAATGTCAGGGTTTACTTCGTGAAAGATCTCATAAAAGGCCTTTGCATTCCTGGTATCAGCCTTGATAAAATCTCTGTTTAGGTCATAATTTCTTGCATTACCTCTAAAGCCATATTCTTCAGGCCCATCCTGATTTGCTCTTGAAAATGAATTTCGATTAAGCGCACCACCAATATTATAAATAGGAATAACAGCAATAACAGTATTCTCTAGCATGGCCTTCTTATCTTCTTGTGTAGCATAATCACGCAAAAGCATCATGCTGGCTTCAATTCCATCGGCCTCACCCGGATGAATTCCATTATTGATTAAGACAATGGTCCTGCCTTTATCGTAAGATTTTTTAAAATCAAAATCTTTATCTAAATCCAACGTGACCAAGTGTAGCGGATAGCCACTATCTGTCATGCCCACGGTTTTGATGCCTATATAATCTGATGAAGCCGCCAGCTTTTCATAATAGCTAATTACCTCATCATAGGTGCCTGTCTTTCTTCCTTCTGATTGTTCAAAAACGGTCTGTAAATTTTGAGCGAATCCATTGATTGCTACAAATGATAATGATAGCAAAAGAAGTCTTTTCATTGGGTTATCTTTAGTGCGAAATAAAGTTAGCAATAATATGAACAATGCAGAGGTTGTAAATGAGGCAATCAGAAACAGGAGGTCAATTTTTACAGGAATATTCTCAGGTGAGAAAGTAGATAATGCGATTATTGAAAGGATGCTTCAAAATGCCAATTGGGCACCAACACATAAGCTTACAGAGCCGTGGAGGTTTGTGGTCTTTGAAGGGGATGGACTTAAGAAGCTGGCAAAATTTCAATCTGAATTATATAAGACAAGGGCTGAAAGCAATGGTAATTTTAATGAAGCCACTTTTGATAAGTTGGCTGCTAAGCCACTGGAGTGTTCTCATATTATTGCTATCGGAATGAAGCGGCATAGTGTAGTACCGGAGGTTGAGGAAATTTGCTCCACAGCTTGTGCAGTTCAGAATATGTTACTGACCGCTTCGGCTTATGGAATTGGCTGCTATTGGAGCACTGGTGGTATAACGTTTTATGAAGAAGCCAAACCATTCTTTGGTCTTGAAGAGGAGGATAAGTTGTTGGGGTTCTTGTTCATTGGAACCATGAAATCAGACAAATGGCCAGAAGGAAAAAGAAAAGGTATTGAGGATAAAGTCAGGTGGGTGAGATAGGACGTCATTGCGGAAATTTTCTTCAGACTTTTTTATTAGCCTGAAGAAAATTATCCGTAATCTCAATGACGATAATTCCTGAAATAAAAATTTATGGCACCATCACTCTATTAGGTGTATACGGTGCTCCTGCAGTTTCCAACTGCTTTTGAAGCCTTACTAAATCTTCGGTAATCAACTTTCTAATATCTGCTAAAATGGGCTGAAATTCTTCTTTAGCAATTTCAAAACTCATTTTATGTGTTGCAGTTGGGGCTGAAGTAGAATAATACATCTCATATTGAATATTCCCAATTCTGTTGGCTACAGTAGCGGGCCTGTCCATATCTAGTTCAGCAGCTACTCTGTCACCGTTTAGTTTGGTTGCAATTTCCTGCAATTTGGTATTTAACTCACTGGCAGCTTTTGCGAGTGCTTGCTGGTCAACGGAACTCCTATTTATGGCCTCCTTAACATAGCGCATTTCATTTCTAACTTCCGAGATGCTATTCTGCGCACCGCCAACCACTCTTGCCAATTCATTCACCTCTTTTTTGAAGGCGGCTAGTGCATTTCTATCGTTAGCAGGCATAGTGTAACCATTCAATGATTTGACATTAAAACTAACAGGGCCAGCGAGGTCTGTAAAAGTGCCATCCACAAATTTTGACATACTTACAGAATACTTTCCAGGAGCGACAATAGTACCAGTGGTTATTCCTGACCATGGATTATAAAACGCTGGTGTGCTTAAGTCAATAGGATTAGTAGAGGCAGTTCTTAAATCCCAATGTATTCTATTGACTCCCGTTGAAGGTTTGGTTGTCAATTTTCTTACAATGTTGCCTGATGCATCTTTGATGGTGAATAGAATGTATGGGTCTTCCTCGGTTTTTTCAGCTTTCAGTTCATCGTAAGTTGGATATCTGTCATCAGTAGTTTTCTTCTCTCTATCTAACCTCTGGTCATGTTTTGTCTTTATTTCATCTTTGATATAATAGGTGAATATGGCCTCTGATCCTAAATTTTCACCCAGATAATAGTCATCGCCTTGAAATGATTTGCCTGGTAAACCTAATGGGTATTTGTACTCAAAAGCAAGCGCATCTCTAATGGGCATCAGGTCAGCTGATTTTGAGGCCAGTGCATTGACGCTTCTCAATGAAGAGTAGTCATCCAGTATATAGAACCCTCTTCCGAATGTGCCTAATACCAGATCAGTTTCTCTTTCTTGGATTGCTATGTCTCGAACTGCAATAGTAGGAAGTCCTGACTTCAGCTGCGTCCAGCTTGAGCCTCCGTTTGAAGAGTAGAATACTCCAAATTCAGTTCCTGCAAATAATAAATTAGGGTCTTGAAAGTCTTCTTCGATGGCATAAACTGATCCCTTAGTAGGCAGATTGTTGCTAATAGATACCCATGTTTTACCTTTGTCAGAGCTTTTATAAATGTATGGTTTGAAATCTCCATTTTTATGATTGTTAAAGGCTGCATATACCACATTTTCATTGTGTTTTGAAGCCAATACTTCATTAACATACGTTCTGGCTGGTACACCACTTACTGATGAGATTTTACGCCAGTTGGCTCCACCATCTTCCGTCACCTGAATTAGGCCATCGTCTGTTCCCACATATAACAAGTTCTCATTTTTCGGAGACTCTGCAAATGCTACAA
This sequence comes from Fulvivirga lutimaris, assembly GCF_009711525.1. Classification (GTDB taxonomy): domain Bacteria; phylum Bacteroidota; class Bacteroidia; order Cytophagales; family Cyclobacteriaceae; genus Fulvivirga; species Fulvivirga lutimaris. The sequence continues at coordinate 16,462 of NZ_SMLV01000436.1, read as the reverse complement.
TGGCTCCATATAAGGAGGTTGATCCATTCTTGGCAACAGCATCAGTGCTCCAAATCTGACCCATTACCTTCAGCTCATTTCTATTAATCTGAGCAGTCAGATCATCACTTATCACTTCCCAACTATTCCCTCGGTCATCGCTTCTAAAGAGTTTGTTAGCTGCGAAATAGATTCGTCCATCTTTGTGGAAACTTATTTCTAAAGGAGCATCCCAGTTCCAGCGGTAAGCATCCTCACCTTTTCTTGGCTGTGGCTGGATGCCAAGTTCTTCTCCGCTTAGCTTGTCATACCTTACGAGATTGCCATACTGTGCTTGTGCGTAAACAATATTTGGATTTTTAGGATCAACTGCAGATTCAAAGCCGTCACCACCATGTGTCATAAACCATTCAGAGTTAGCGATACCATTTCCGCTGATTGTTCGGGAAGGACCACCCATACTAAAGTTATCCTGCGTTCCTCCATAAATGCAGTAGAAAGGCTCAGCATTATCTACTGCCACTTTGTAAAACTGAGTGACAGGCAGGTTGGCTTTAAATTGCCAGGTGCTACCCCTATCATAAGTCTCATAAACCCCACCGTCACAGCCTGCTAGCAAATGGTCGGTATCGGTTGGATCTATCCATAAACTGTGATTATCAACGTGCTTGGTGTCTTCTCCTACATTGGTGAAAGACTTACCGCCATTGGTTGAAATTTGCATCCAGGTGTTCATGGAGTAGATCTTGTTTTCATCGATCGGATCGACTATTATTTCCTGATAATAATTTCCTGATGAGCTATATCCACTTTGTTTTTCCCAAGAGGCTCCACGATTGGTTGACTTATAGAAGCCTCCTTTGCCTTGTGCGGCCTCAACTATAGCATAAATAATTTCAGGATTTGAAGGTGCAAAGGATAACCCAATTCGCCCTTTATCAACTCCTGGCAGCCCATTATTAACTTCAGTCCAGGTAGAACCGCCATCTGTAGATTTGTGAATGCCTGATTTTGGACCCCCACCTAAATAAGTGAATACATGTCTTCTTCTTTGAAAAGCACTGGCATATAGCACCTCTGGATTTCTGGGATCCATGATCACATCATTAATTCCGGTATTTTCATCTATGGTGAGTACGGCTTTCCAAGTTTTACCACCATCGGTAGTTTTATAAAGTCCTCTTTCACCACCACCACTCCATACAGGACCTATAGCTGCCACATAAACAACATCAGAATTGTCAGGATGAACTATGATTTTGCCAATATGTTCACTGGTTTTGAGACCGACATTTTTCCATGAAGCCCCTCCATCAATAGACTTATAGACTCCATCTCCATAGGACACGCTTCGTTGGTTGTTGTTTTCACCAGAGCCAACCCATATTATACTTGGGTTATTCGGAACTATGGTTATACAGCCAATCGAATAGCTGCCCTGAGTGTCAAAAACGGGCGTGAATGTGGTTCCAGAGTTATTAGTTTTCCAGACCCCTCCTGCGGAGGTGGCCACATAATATTCCTTGAAATTATTTGGGTTTACGGCTATATCAGAGACCCTGCCCGAAGTTATGGCTGGACCAATGGATCTGAATTTTAAACCTGAGAGTGAAATTTCAGACTTGATTTCTGCAGGTGCTGAATTTTTTCTTTGAGCAAATAGGATAGATGAACTTGCCACAAGAACGGCAAGAAGAATGGTTTTTTTCATGATATGCACTGTTTAATAGGTTAGTGCACTGAATCTAGTAATTATATTGATGGATAAAAAGTAGAAGTTGATGATTGGCTTCTTTAGGCAATATTAGGAGCAAAACTTTATTAAAGATGCTTTATTCGGATACTTCAATACCTCGACACTTCATTAATTCTTCATTCAATTTTTGAGCCTCTATACTTTGTGTTACCCCATAAATAAAAAACAAAATTGAAACCAAGGAGGAAAGGACTAGAAGCAGGGCAGTAATTTTCTCTTTTCTTGTTTTCAATAGTTTGGGAGAGTTGGACATGATATTCAAGTAAATTTAATTATTGCTCTTAATAACCAGCTGCCACCTAAAAGCCCACATCCATTTTATAGAATAAGGCCTAATGCCGGCTTTGCTAAGCAGTGTTTTAAGTTCTTTTTTTCTAAATGATCTCATAACAGAAACCGCTGCATCATTTCTAACCATTTCAGATTTGGAGAACAAAGAAGTGAGCCATTTGATAGAATAATAGGCAAACCAATGACGATGAAGGTCATTAATAACTACTCCAATTTTTGATTGTTTATGAGCCGATAACAGCAACTCTTTGAGCTCTTCATTGGTAAAATGATGAGTGAAAAGGGTGGAGGTTATAATATCAAAAGTTCTGCTCCTGAATGCCTCATCATTTATATTAATACACTCAAAGGTTATTTCTGGATAATTGCTACAGTTTTCTTTTGCAAATGCTATGATGCTAGGGTTGGCATCTATACCTATTAAATCAAAATCTACTTTTATTTTCCTCCCCCATTTGGCAATCAGTTTTAGCATATCCCCACCGCCACAACCTAAATCAGCAATCGTAATTTTACCTTTCTTGTTTTTAATAAGTTGGCTAATTCCATCGATGGTCACAAAATTTCCGCCAAGCCATTTATTAATGGTCTCCAGCTCTTTAAGGGTTATTTCTATGACCTCTCCTGAACTTTCAAGATCGTCCATCAACTCAACTTCGGCAGACCTCTGGCTAAAATCAGGCATTATCCAAAGTGATTTTAAAGGTGAGAGACTCTAGGGTAAGTCCAGGGCCAAATGCCATCGCGAGAATGTCCTTCTGGGCATCCGCCTCTGTTAAGTCATCAAAAATATGCTTTAATACAAAGAGAATTGTTGGGGATGACATATTTCCATGTTGCCTGAGTACCTCGTGAGCTTGTATGTTTTGTTCTTTAGTAATGTTTAATTGCTCTTCAATGACCTTTAAAATCCTTTTACCTCCCGGATGAATAGCATAGTAGTCAAAATGCTCTGAGTAATTTTTTAGAAGAGTACTTATTCCTGTCGAAATAACATCTGGCACATATGATGACAGTTTCATTTCAAATCCAAAGTCACCAACTCCCCAGGCCATTTCACTTTTCCCCGCAGGTAATAGGTCACAATGAGCAGAGGTTATTTTTAAGGATTTACATTTTGTTGGGATTGATTCAACCATTAATGCGGCAGAACCATCACCGAACAAGGCATTGGCCAACAGCGTATCTTCATCTTTGCCTTTTTGAAAATGAATACTGCAGAGTTCTGTACAAATAATCAAAACCTTTGCCTCAGATGATTGACATATAGCATCGGCAGCTTTAATGGCATTAAATGCTGCATAACAGCCCATAAAATTTATAGCCAATCTTTCAACATTATGCTGTAGTCCTAATTTATAAATCAGATCGATATCCAATCCTGGGGCATGCAAACCAGTACAGCTTACGGTAATAATATGTGTGATTTGTTCTCCTGAAACACCACTTTTACTAATACAATCCTTAGCAGAATCAAAACTCAATTTTAGAGCCTCTTCCTTAAATAAATCTAGCCTTTCTGCAGTGCTTGGCGTACCCGTTGTGTTAAAATATTCGGATTTATCTGGAGGCAGTGTAAAATCTTCAAGTACAGAAAACCTGCTCTCAATACCTGTTGCCCTGTAAAGAACTTCTAAATTATGCTTTTCATCTTTATCCATGCCGTTTACTTTAGACATAAAGTCCAGTGCTTGTGATTGTTCAACCTTGAATTTAGGTTTGGCGGTAGATATGGATGTGATGTAACTGTTCATTAAGGTCAATTATAGTCAAATTTTGATATCTTGGTCAAAACAACTTCATATGTTTTCTAAATCCGCGTGGCTTCATCTGCGTATTCCCTTTTCGTATTACCTGATGCCCGTTTACTTATTTGCACTAGCGGTATCTGACAATGTTAATACATCTGATGCCATTATTGTTTTTATTGCGCTTCATATATTTCTGTACCCTGCCAGTAACGGATATAATAGCTATTTTGACAAGGATGAAGATAGCATTGGAGGTTTGAAAAATCCGCCAAAGGTTAATAAGGGGCTTTATTATTTGGCCTTAATTTTCGATTTGATAGCATTGGTCCTTGTTGCTTTTAATTTCTGGACGCTAGTTATGTTTTTTGTTTATGGATTGGTTTCCAAGGCCTATAGCCACCCTATTATTCGGATAAAAAAATACCCCTTTGCCAGCTGGTTTATTGCTGGCGTTTTTCAAGGGTTCTTTACTTTTTTAATGGTTTACCTTGGTGTGAATGGAATTGCGCCCGAAGAACTGCTGAAAAAGGAAGTGCTTTTCCCCGCTATTTTAACTTCAGTAATGCTCTGGGGCTCATACCCCATGACCCAAATTTATCAGCATAAAGAAGACAGAAGTAGGGGTGATAATACCTTAAGTTTGAAACTTGGAATTTTGGGCACTTTTCATTTTACCATGACCCTTTTCTCTCTCACTACATTGTTATTTGGGTTGTATTTTATCGAATACTATAATCTCAATATAGCATTCTTATATGTGTTGTCCATGTCACCTGTAGTTGGTTATTTTTTCTATTGGTACTTTAAAGCTAGAAAGAATATGGAGGTAGTGAATTTTGAAAATACAATGAGATTGAATGCAATTTCAGCAACTTGCCTGAATCTGTTTTTTGTAATATTATTTTTGTATTAAAATGGCTTACCATGTGTAAGCGACACCAGATATCGGGATAGTGGTTTTATTTTACACATACCCACACTCAGTTCAGATAACCAAACAGATCCGAATAGATTTTGGATGGTTCTGCCAATGGAAAGCCGAGTTTTAAAAAGCTTGTTCCATTTACTGCGATATGACTTTTCAAGCTGCATCCGGTCATTGTGTTTATGAAAATAGTTTGAAATATCTTCTACCAGAATATTAGAACTATGAATAGCCATAGCCATCCCATTACCACAGAGTGGAGTGATCATCCCAGCAGCATCCCCACACATCAGAATATGACCTTCAACAGGCTTTTTTGTCTCAAAAGATATTTCATTAATCACCTCAGGCTTTTCCCACAGGAATTCAGCTTCCATAAATATTTTTTTTAAGTAAGGATTCCTATGCAGAACATTTCTTTCCATTTCAGGTATTGAGCCATGCTTCTTAAGTGCAGACCTCTCGCCAAGATAACAAAGGTTCATTTTGCCTTCTTCTATGGCATTTATGCCACAGTATCCACCTTCAAAATTATGGAGCGCTACCTGGTTTATTGGATGGTCATACTTAATATGATATTTTACTCCTATGTAGGGAGATAGTCTGCTAAAAAATGGGCGATTCATATTTCTGTCAATATTCGATCGCTTTCCATAAGCACCAATAGCTATTTTGGAATGGAGTTGCCCTGATTTTCTCAGATCAATAACAAATTCATCCTGATCATCAATGTATGAAATACTGTCTACAGCATCGGTTACAATATGCACACCTACCTCCTGGGCTTTTTTAAAAAGAAAGAAGTCAAAATTGTATCTGCTTATACCAAAACCACCTAGTTCTAGCGGTACGGTTGCTTTTTTGCCAGCAATTGATGTTAAAGCAAACTCATTAAGTTCGGAGTGTCCTGAGTTCGGGTAGATGTTGTTTCTTTTGAGAAAATCAACAACCTCATTGGAGACATATTCTCCACACACGCGATGGAAAGGGTATTGTTTTTTTTCAACAAGAACCACATTTAATTTCTCCTTTTGAAGGAGAATCGCGCTTACCAGCCCTGCAAGCCCCCCACCTATGACAG
>NZ_SMLV01000436.1:0-10401 GCF_009711525.1 Fulvivirga lutimaris | reverse complement strand
AAACAATTTAATCTACAAATCGTTAAATTGCAGCAAAATGTATTGTCTATGGAAACGCTTAATCCAACCCCGGCTACTGAATCTATCAATGTTTTCCTTATAGGAAACAATCCGATAGAACTTAGTTCTATTTATGATAAACTTAAGGAAATTAAAAGTAGAACTTTTAAGACTGAAATAGGTTTCGAATTAAAAGGACTTGTGAATAAAATCAGAAGGTTTAGCCCTTCTTGTATATTAATTGATGATAACTTAAGTAGGCTAGATATTACTAAGCTTATTAAAAGGCTGTCATCTGATAATAAAACTAAAAACATACCCATTACCGTCATCAAAAACTCCAATTATAAAGAGGGGTTTGGTGAGGTGCAGGATTATGTTTTAAAGGAATCTATGACATCAGATATGTTGTCGCATTCAATATTAAATGCTATAAAATTTAAGAGAATGCAGACCTACGTGGTCAAAAAATATAAAAAGAATAAGTCTAGAGTAATGTCTTTACTTCAGGGCTAAATTTGATTTTTTAGTCGGAATACTGCCTTAAACTTTTCATTACCCCGCCTGACTTCAATCCTCAGGCGTTTGTTTTGCTTCTGATTCAGCATACTTACAATGTTTCCTAATTCAAGGCGATTTGTTGGTATATTGTTGATTGAGGTAATGATATCACCTTTTTTTAACCCTGCAAGATCTCCTGAAGAGTTTTCTCGGATGTCAACGATTTCGAAAGTGGATAATCTGCTGCCTTTGGCTTTTACAACTATCCCGCTCATGTTGTAGAAGAATTTCTTTCTGTATTTACTGCCCTTTCTTAAGTAAATCTTTTCATTGGGAAAATCAAAAATCACTTTAAACCTGCTTAAAATCGCCCCTCCAATAGATCCATTTCTGAATACATCTGTTTTCTTAAGGCTGTCAAGATAAATGTTGGTATCAGGAAAAGTGACAAGTAGGTCGTTCCAGCCTCGCTTACCAATTTCAAAACTTTCAAGGCGTGCAATTCTTCCATTTAATTCCCCTCCTAATCCCCTGCCTAGATTTGCTTCAATATTTTTTTCGGGTATATACAGGCAAGAATCTGACTGAGGGTCGATAAGCAATCCGTGACTTGCACCAGAGTCAATCATCAATTTTAGATCTATAGGATCATCATCATATGTAAGCGAACCGTGTATGTAGGGTTTAGTATCTTGAATTTCTATAGGAATTTCATGGTACTTTCTGCCTGGTTTATAATTTTCAGGTGTAGAAAGTGTAAGCACTTTGTTATCGTAATCTATTTTGACAACAAACCTGCTAAAGAGTTCGTAACCAAGTATTCCATGAACTTCAGTGCCCAAATAATTTCTTAATTCCAAGTAATCCTCTTCCAATACCAACATAGCATGTCCTAAACCTCTAACACCAGGAAGTGTAATAGACACGCCATTGGTGATATAGGCTTCTACTCCTTGGTCTTTTTCTCCACCAACACCGGAAATTGTATATTTTCTGGCATAAGAAAGATTTAGAATATCGCTAAAGGCCTTTTCTGTAAGAATAGTTGTCCGCACACCAGTGTCGAGCACAAATTTTAGTGGTAATTGATTGTTAAGAATTACAGGAACAACGATAAGATTATTGAAAAGCTGAAATGGGATTCTTACCTTCTTTTGGTCATTCATAATCTTAAAACCCAACTCCTGACCATTTAGAATGGTCGGGCTGATCAATAAGAATGCTGCTAAAAGAGTAAGTAAAAGTTTTCTCATAAAAGACGCCTGCCAATTATCATACGTAACAAGGTAATAATCAGCTAATAGACAAGGTTATTTTTTTTAAGTGAATACTTTATGACCCAATCTGGGTGATATTATTATTTCCTTAAAATTTGAAAAAAATTGGAATCCTTTTTGAACAAAACAACGGCAATACTAGTAACTAAATTTAGACCTAATACCAACCCGAATGCCAATAGCAGGTTATCCAGACTTAATATACTAGAAGTATCCAAGAAATTAAAATTAGTGCTGACCAGCTTAGCTAGATCAGCAAAAACAAGTAGTACAAGAAGTGCTATAAAGGCGGCAGAGGAAGTATTTAAAAATTGGTGCAAAATGTTCTGTTCCTTGCTAGACCCAAGCATTTGGATAATGGCATCAAATTTCTTTTGCTTGAATGAAGTATATTTATTTATAAGTAATACAATGATAATTGACCCGGTTATAATGGAGATAAGCATTTTGCCGTTTTCAATTTCTACCATGGCGTTTATCAAAAAAAGTAAAGTAAAAATGATTCGAAATACTGTATTAGCATTTTGAAGTTTAAACTTTCTAGCGATTATCTTATAATAGAAACCTATCATGACCAATAAAGGCCATATATCATACCAGATTAAGAATGGCGGTTTCTAAGGAAATAGAAGGGGTGTCCTTTAGTATAATGTACGATGTTTAAACACTGCTATGTACAATATTGAACAGTTAAGACTTATCAAGGTCTGACCAAAGTGAGTAGTCATCAAAGGTGAATGTCGACAATTTTTTGAACAGGTCTAATGCATTATTTTCATGAATGATATTCTTTCTGTTTTGCTCTTTAATAAATCCTTGGCTAGTCATTAAATCCAATTGTTGGATCAAGGCATTATAGAAGCCATTAACATTAAGAAGACCTACAGGTTTTTTAATCAGCTCTAATTGTACCCAGGTCGAGATCTCAGCTACCTCTTCAAGAGTTCCAAGACCACCAGGCATTGCTATAAAAGCATCAGATAGCTCAGCCATTAGCTGTTTTCTTTCATGCATACTTTTTACAATATGCATTTCAGTAAGGTTAGGGTGCCCTACTTCTTTGTCTTTGAGAAATTCAGGAATAACACCGATTACCTTTCCTCCTTGCTTCAACACTTCATCAGCGATCACACCCATGAGGCCAACTTTCCCCCCACCATATACCAGTTGAAGTCCTTGTGAAGCAATCAGCTGACCGAGAGTTTTGGCTTGCTCTTCATAAATTTTCTCAGCTCCGTAGCTTGACCCACAAAAGACACAGATATTCTTCATAATTTTAATCTGTAGATTCAAAAATTAAAACTACATAAAATATAGCTATGACAAATCGAGTTAATATTTCATCCGGTGCTGAGTGGGAAAATGTAGTCGGGTATTCAAGGGCAGTAAAAATAGGGAATCATATAGAAGTTTCAGGAACGGTTGCGCTCAAAGAAGGGGAGCTGGTTGGTGCTGGTAATGCTTACGTCCAGACTAAAAGGTGCCTTGAAATAATTGAAGAATCTCTAGAGAAACTAGAGGCCAAAATGGAAAATGTAATAAGAACTAGAATTTATGTGACCAATATTGAACAATGGCATGATATTGGCAAGGCTCATGGGGAGTTCTTTTTAGATATTAAACCTGCCACTTCTATGGTTGAAGTGAGCAAATTAATTTCTCCAGAATACTTGGTAGAAATTGAAGCTACTGCTATTGTTCAGTAGAGTTATTGATATCGTGCTGGTTGTCGCTAAACATTTTGTTGGGGAAAATTTTTGGAGAAAGAATCGCTAAAACGAACAATGCGAATACAACTAATAATGCAGACATATCTTTAATGATTAAGTTTAGGGAACAAATATAAACCGGATAGTAACATTATAAAATTATTGTGAAGAATTTAAATCCAATCAGTACCATCTTCCTTTTTCTATTTATTTTTTTATTCAGTTCACAGCTGTTCGCACAGCAGTCCAAAGTTTATGAAGATGATAGTCTTTCATATGGTGTAGGCATAATAGAAAATGGAAAAAAGGAAGGGCTTTGGAAGTTTTATAATAACAGAGGAGTGCTGCAAAAGGTGGGTGATTTTAATGCTGGGGTACGATCTGGTACTTGGAGAATTTATTATGCTGACGGTTCAGTTTTCGCCAAGATTGACTACGAAAATGGAGTGCCGGTAAAATATTTAGAATATTTTCCGTCTGGCAATAGTCGTGTGAAGGGTAATTTAATTAATGGAAAGAAATCGGGAACATGGACTTATTATTACGAATTAGGTACACGGAGAAAAATTGTTGAATATGTTGATGATAAGATTAATGGGTTGGTTCAGGAGTTTGCCCCAACAAGAGAGCTAATTGTTGAGGCAGAGTATGCAAATGACACTACTAATGGCATATGGAAGGAGTACAACCTGTTTAGAAATCTCATTGTTGAAGGGTTTTATAAAGAAGGTCAAAAGGATAAAGTTTGGCGGTACTACTATGATAACGGTGCTATTGAAGAACAACTATTTTATAAAAATGGGCTTAAGGATAGTGTTTATAGGAGCTATTTTAATAACGGAAAACCCAGAATAACCGGGTTTTATAAGAATGATCTTCGCGATGGTAATTGGAGGTTTTTCTATGAGTCTGGAATGTTGATGGAAGAAGGTACTTATAAAAATGGTTTGCAAAACGGGCAATGGTTTTCATACCATGAGAATGGCAGATTGAAGTCAGTTGGGTCTTTTATTGATGGTTTGGAGGATGGACTATGGGGCCTTTTTCACAATACTGGTCAACTAATGGTGGAAGAGACATGGAAACAGGGGTTGATTTGGGAGGTTAGTGATTATTATATGACTTCTGGAGATACTTTAAAATCAGGTACGCTAAGCAAGGGTACGGGGGTTAAAATTGATTATTATTTAAATGGAGAGGTTGAGATAAAGTGTGAATTCAAGCAAGGCATTCCTAATGGTAAGTGGGAGTACTATTTGGATGATGGAACTTTGGTTGAAGAAGGACAATTTACAAATGGGATAAAATCTGGGATATGGAAATTTTATCATAAAAATGGTAACCTCGAGTCTACAGGTCAATTTGTTAATGGGGAGAAGTCTGGAGAATGGCAATACTTTCATAGAAGTGGAAAGCCGAGCGAGACTATTGTTCATTAATATCTGCCTGAGTTAACTCTTCTATTTAACTCAAAAAATTACATTGGGAGCCTTAAAGGAGGTTTAATTTCTTACTTATTCACCTTTATCGAAACAAAATGCTATTATTGGCGTATCAGTTTGTCACAAATGATCATTTACGCTAATTCATGAAGAAAATAATTGTAATAGCAGGTATTGCAGTTGCTGTGATTGCTGTTTCTATGGTGGGATTTAGAATGTACACTAAATCATTCAGCCCGCAGGACAAAGTTGATTACGCTGAAGGTAATATTGACATTTCAGTGTCCTATGGAAGACCATTTAAAAAGGATAGAGTGGTTTTTGGCGGACTTGTTCCTTATGACAAAGTATGGAGGACAGGTGCTAATGAGCCAACTATTTTTACTACAAATGTGGATCTTAGAATTGGAGACCAAGTATTGCCTAAAGGAGATTATGCCTTATTTACGGTGCCAGGGCGTGAAAGTTGGCAGATTATTTTTAATAGAACGATACCTGGTTGGGGAGTTGATTTTTTTTCTGGTGAAGCTGCAAATGACTCAGCAACGCAAGAGTTAGTAGCTGAGGTAGCGCCTATTAATACCAAAAACATGTTTGAACAATTCACTATAGCATTTGAAGAAATGCATGATGAAGTTGACATGGTTTTAATGTGGGATCAAACTTTGGTTGTCGTTCCAATGATCCCACAGAATTAGTTAAAGCGATAGAATTTTTAGTATAACTACTACGTCTTCAGGTTGATCACCTCTTTTGTTTGGATCGCCCACATTTTTAAATCGTCTTATTTTTATATTGTCAGGGTTAGCACCCCTTTCCACAAGATAAGCCTTTACGGCTTCGGCTTGTTCCTCAGTTCTATCATTATGATAGGTTTTTTTAATTTCTAATTCCTTTACAGTTGTATAGACTATAGAATCCTTTTGTTGGGCTTCATTCATTTCAGTTAGTAGTGAATCAACCTGCTGACCTGATAATCCAAGAGAATCAACTTTTGAGATTGTATTAGCAACGGAAATTGTATCTATTACTTCTTTTTCTGTATAAACAGAGTCAACAATCAGTTCAGTTAAATCTTCATCGCTAAACACAGAGTCTTCTTTGTAGTTATTTTGATAGATGTCAAGTTCAAACTTCATATTTGAATTTCTTCGCGTCAAATCGGCTAGTCTTCTCAACTCAAATGTGCTTAGGTCATCAATTTCACTACTGTATTCTTTAAAACGAATGGCAGTCTCATACTCACTGCCAGCTGACATAGGCTCAAGTTGAATACGCAAATTTTGCTTGTCTCTATTGCCGATTTCATCCAAGGCATAAATTTTGGAATAGTACATATAAGTCTGGTCATCACTTTTTAAAGAGAGATCGTAATGCGATCCCTCATTCATCACAAGCGAAAACTCACCTTTTCCTCCAATCTTTTCATTGAAAATTCGATCCCTCAAATCAATGTTAAAAACGGTTAGCATTGCATTTAGAGGTTCACCAGTTTGTTTATCTGTAACTGTCCCCTGAACTCGCATAACCTTCTTGGGCTGGAATTCTTCAGGTATTAACACCTGTGTTATATGAAATACCCTGTCATCTTTCATAGAAGTGTATAGGTATCTACCTTTGGATGGGATGCTTATAAATTGATCATTTTGTGGAGTATTGATGAAGTCCATAGGAACTGGTTCCGACCAGCTATCACCCAATTTCTTGGTCATAAAAAGGTCCAGACCACCTTTTCCGCCAAATTGATCAGAGGAAAAAATCAAGGTATTTCCATCGGCAAGTATTTTAGGGTTCTGTGAGTTTCCAGTATTTATATTAGCAGGTAATTCAACAGGCTCCTGCCATTTGCCATATTTCATAGTTGCCACCATCAACTTACAACCAGAAGCACCTTTGTACTCTGACATTTGATTACATCTCATAAAGTACATCGTTTCACCATCTACAGATAGTGACGCTGTACCTTCGTTGCTGGCGGAATTAATTGGGCCTCCAAAATTCTTAGGCGCACCCCAGTTGTCACCTTCCCTTTTACTATACCATAATTCAAAACCACCAAGACCAGACTTTCTGGAAGTAAAAATCAGCATATCACCTTCAAAAGAAAGGCTATAACCCCCATAATAATTCAAGGTTGGCCGGTTTACATTTTTTGAAACTTCAACGCCATCATTCCATGAAGAAACGCTTTTCTTAGTAGTGAAATACATAGTGTGAAAACCATCATCAGAATAATCAGATTGATATACTATAGTTTCACCATCGCCACTTATTACGGGAGTATATAAGTTTAAAGATGGGTGATTAATATTTGGAGGTAATTTTTTAATCTCCGTCTGGCCAAATGACTGGGAATATACGACCATAGTAAACAAAAAGAATAGGCAAATTTTGAGAGTCTTCATAATCAAGGGGTGTACTTTTTTTCAATATATGAATTAAACAAGTTTATATCCACATAACGGATTAAAGATTAATGACCTAAGTTTATACCAAGATTATACCAACTTAAATTTCAATCTATTTAGAAAATGAAATTATTTTTTAGAGAAATGGGAGAGGGGCAGCCACTAATCATTCTACATGGCTTATTTGGCTCTTCAGATAATTGGCTGACTATTGGTAAGGCTCTTAGCGAGAAATATAAGGTGTACTTGTTAGACCAGCGAAATCATGGCCAATCACCGCATAGTAATGAGTTCAATTATTCTTCAATGGCACTTGACTTAGAGGAATTTATACAACAGCAGCAAATAGCAAACCCAATAATCATTGGACATTCTATGGGAGGGAAGACTGTGATGCAATATGCTGTTAATAATCCGAATAGCTGGATGAAGATGGTAGTGGTAGATATTGCGCCAAAAGCATATCCCGTTCACCATGATTCAATTTTGGAGGGTCTTAATTCTTTAGATCTTACAGGTTTATCTTCACGTGGTGAGGCGGATAAATATTTGGCTGAATATATTCCTGAAGTAGGTGTAAGGCAATTTTTACTTAAAAACTTAAATCGAGATTCAGGTGGGTTCAATTGGAAAATTAATTTGCCAGTTATCACCAGCAATATTGAGATTATAGGGGAAGGGCTAAATGGAAATCTCAAGGATTCAAAGCCAGTTCTTTTTATTAGAGGGAGGAATTCTAATTATATAAAAGATAGTGATTTTACTCTTATTGAAGAAAGTTTCCCTAATGCTCAAATTGAGACTGTTGAAAATGCAGGGCATTGGGTTCATGCAGAACAGTCTGATAACTTTATGGCAGTGCTAATAACTTTTTTGAACAGATGAATACTGGAAAGCTCTATGTAATTCCGACTGTAATAGCAGAGAATCGAGAAACCACTATTCCACAGCAAGTGCTTTCAGTTGTTAAGGAGACCAATATTTTTTTGGTAGAGAATATTAGAACTGCGAGAAGATACATTAGTAGCCTAAAGCTCGGACTAACAATTGAAGATTTGGAGTTTTCTTTATTAGATAAGAAAACCGCTAATGAAGAAATCTCACGCATCATGCAACCGCTATTGGCTGGGAAGGATATTGGGATTTTATCTGAATCTGGGTGTCCAGGGATAGCCGATCCTGGTGCAAAGGCGGTAGAATGGGCGCATAGAAACGGCATTAAAGTTATTCCTTTGGTTGGACCTTCATCGCTTTTATTAGCCTTGATGGGATCTGGTTTTAATGGACAGAAGTTTTGTTTTCATGGCTATCTACCAATAGATAAAAAACCGTTGGAGGCTGAAATAAGAAGATTAACCGTGGAATCTAATAGGTTTAATCAAACCCAAATATTCATTGAAACACCTTATAGAAATAATCAATTGCTTAAAACTATTCTAGCGGTTTGTGACAATTCAACTCAACTTTGTGTTGCTAGGGATCTTACAGGAGAACAGGAATTTATAGAGACTCATGCCATTGCTCAATGGAAAAACCAAAATATTGATCTTCATAAGGTTCCAACGGTGTTTCTAATTTATGCTGGAAATTAACAACACAAACTATTCATTTTATTATCATACCATTTTACTCTAAATTTGCGCGTTCAATTTATAAGGAACTAAAGTATAATCAATGCCATATTTATTTACGTCCGAATCAGTATCTGAAGGACACCCAGACAAAGTAGCTGATCAAATTTCTGACGCTCTTATTGATAATTTTCTAGCATTTGATAGGGATTCTAAAGTAGCATGTGAAACATTAGTAACTACAGGGTTAACTGTATTAAGTGGAGAAGTTAAATCGACTGCCTATTTGGATGTTCAGAAAATTGCCCGTGAGGTAATTAACAAAATAGGATACACCAAAGGAGAATATATGTTTGATGGTAATTCTTGTGGCGTGATTTCAGCAATACACGAACAATCTCCAGACATTAACCAAGGTGTAGATAGAGGTAACCCAGAGGAGCAGGGAGCTGGTGATCAGGGTATGATGTTTGGCTATGCAACCAATGAGACTGAGAATTACATGCCTTTGGCATTAGACCTGTCTCATAAAATATTGATTGAGCTGGCGGCATTGAGAAGAGAAAATAAAGACATCACATATTTGAGACCGGATGCCAAGTCTCAGGTAACTATTGAATATTCTGATGATAACACACCTCAAAGGATAGAAGCAATAGTGGTGTCTACTCAGCATGATGATTTTGATGAAGAGGGTAAAATGCTGGCCAAGATTAAAAAGGATATTATTGAGATTCTTATTCCAAGAGTTAAGGCGCAATTAAAGCCTGAATTACAAAAGCTATTCAATGATCAGATAAAATACCACATTAATCCAACTGGTAAATTTGTTATTGGAGGACCACATGGAGATACAGGACTTACTGGCCGTAAAATCATTGTAGATACCTATGGAGGTAAAGGAGCTCATGGTGGGGGAGCATTTTCAGGAAAGGATCCTTCAAAGGTTGATAGATCAGCGGCTTATGCAACCAGGCATGTAGCTAAAAATATGGTAGCAGCAGGAGTTGCTGATGAAATTTTGGTTCAGGTCTCATATGCAATTGGTGTTGTTGAACCAATGGGAATTTTTGTTAACACTTTTGGATCATCAAAGGTAGGTTTGTCAGATGGCGAGATTGCTAAGAAGATTGCTAAGATTTTTGACATGAGACCATATGCAATTGAGACTAGGCTTAAACTTAGAAACCCTATTTACTCGGAGTCTGCTTCATACGGACACATGGGTAGAGAAAATGTAACGGTTCAAAAGGAGTTTGTTTCAGCCAATGGAGAGAAGATAGTTAAAGAGGTAGAACTGTTTACTTGGGAGAAATTGGACTATGTAGATGCTATTAAAAACGAATTCTCCTTATAACATGTAAGGAGAATCATATTGAAATAAAAAAGGGGCTTTTAAAGCCCCTTTTTTATTAGTGTTCCAGTTGCATTGCTTTTGCTTTCTTTAGCTGCCTTCGCAAAGCTTCAGTAGCTAAATCTGTAGCTTGTTCAAA
>NZ_SMLV01000174.1 GCF_009711525.1 Fulvivirga lutimaris | reverse complement strand
GATTTTGCTCCTGACAGAGTAGCTATGCAAGATGCAACAGCTCAAATGGCTCTTTTGCAATTTATGCAAGCTGGTAAGCCAACAGCTGCTGTACCTTCAACTGTTCATTGCGATCACCTGATTATGGCTAAGCAAGGTGCTGTTGAAGATTTAAGAACATCATTAACCGCGAGTGGAGAGGTATTCAATTTCTTAGAATCAGTATCTAACAAATACGGAATTGGTTTCTGGAAACCTGGAGCAGGAATTATCCACCAGGTAGTATTAGAAAATTATGCCTTCCCGGGCGGTATGATGATTGGTACTGACTCACACACAGTAAATGCAGGTGGCCTAGGTATGGTTGCTATTGGTGTTGGTGGTGCTGATGCTGTTGATGTAATGGCGGGTATGGCATGGGAGTTGAAATTCCCTAAACTTATTGGCGTTAAGCTTACTGGTAAACTTAGTGGCTGGACTGCTCCTAAAGATGTTATTCTTAAGGTGGCCGGTATCTTAACTGTAAAAGGTGGAACCGGTGCTATTGTTGAATACTTTGGAGATGGTGCCAAATCAATGTCTTGTACTGGTAAAGGTACTATCTGTAATATGGGTGCTGAGATTGGTGCAACTACTTCTACTTTCGGTTATGACGAGTCAATGGATCGTTACTTAAGAGCTACAGAGAGAGCTGAAGTCGCTGATCTTGCCAATGGGGTAAAAGAGCACTTGACTGGTGATCCTGAAGTATATGCTAACCCTGAAAAATACTTCGATCAGGTTATCGAGATTGACCTTTCTACATTAGAGCCTCATGTAAACGGACCATTTACTCCAGATAAAGCTACACCTGTTTCTCAAATGCGTGCTGAAGCTGAGAAAAACGGATGGCCTACAAAAGTTGAATGGGGATTAATCGGTTCATGTACCAACTCTTCATATGAAGATTTGTCACGAGCTGCTTCTATTGCTAAACAGGCAGTAGATAAAAAACTGAAAACAAAAGCAGACTTTGGTATCAATCCAGGATCAGAACAAATAAGATATACAGTTGATAGAGATGGTTTCATTAAGATTTTCGAAGATCTTGATGCCAGAATCTTTACTAATGCTTGTGGCCCTTGTATTGGTCAGTGGGACAGAGCTGGTGCTGATAAGAAAGAAAAGAATACTATTATTCACTCTTTCAATAGAAACTTCTCTAAAAGAGCTGACGGAAACCCTAACACGCATGCCTTTGTAACTTCTCCAGAAATGGTAGCAGCAATTGCAATCTCTGGTGATTTAGGATTTAATCCTTTAACTGATACATTGACCAATGAAGATGGAGAGCAAGTGAAGCTTGACCCTCCTACTGGCTGGGAACTTCCAGAAAAAGGCTTCGATGTTGAAGATAATGGTTATCAGGCTCCTGCTTCTGACGGTAGTAACGTTGAAGTTAAAGTAGCTAGTGATTCTAAAAGATTGCAGTTATTATCTCCATTCCAACCGTGGGACGGTAACAATATTGAAGGCATGAAGCTGTTGATCAAAGCTAAAGGTAAATGTACTACTGACCATATTTCAATGGCTGGTCCTTGGTTGAGGTTCAGAGGCCATTTGGATAACATTTCTGATAATACCCTAACAGGTGCTGTTAACTTTGCTAACGATGCCACTGACTCAGTTAAAAATCAGTTAACTGGTGAGTACGGTCCAGTTCCTGCTACTGCTAGAGCTTATAAGGCGGCTGGTATTCCTTCAATAGTGGTTGGAGATCATAACTATGGTGAGGGTTCTTCTAGAGAGCATGCGGCTATGCAGCCTAGACATTTGGGGGTTAAAGCTGTATTAGTTAAATCATTTGCCAGAATTCATGAAACCAACCTTAAGAAGCAAGGTATGCTAGCACTCACCTTTGCCAATGAGGCAGATTATGACCTTATTCAGGAGGATGATTCTTTAGACTTGGTGGATTTGAAAGACTTTGCAGAAGGCAAGCCATTAACATTGGTGCTTAACCATAAAGATGGTAGCTCAGATACAATTAAGGTAAATCACACTTATAATGAAGCACAAATAGGCTGGTTTAGAGCTGGTAGTGCTTTGAATTTGATTGCTGCCAAGCAAAAATAAACGTAAAAAACCCCGCTAAGCGGGGTTTTTTATTACCTCCATTTTTCCGAATTCTGTATCAATCATTAAGGCAATAATTCAAGAGTCATAAAGGTTAGTCCATTGTTCAATCCTTCATATTACATTGATATGAAGATTACACACTAAACTATAAAACAATGGCTAACAGCTCCGATCTTGATTTCACTTATACCACAATTGATAAAATATTTCGCCTAAGTATGGGTGAATCAGGCGATTACAGTGGAGCCAAATATGACGGTGATTTTTCCTTACCACTTGAAGCTGCTCAAAAAGCAAAACATAAGTTCATTGCTGACAGCTTGAACATTAAGGAAGGAAGCAATGTCCTCGATATGGCATGTGGTTGGGCTCCATTCACAAAATATATCACAGAGGAAAGAGGAGCAACCAGCGTAGGCTTAACCCTCTCTTCTGGACAGGCTGAGGCATGTCAGAAAAATGGAATGAATGTAATTGTAAAGGATTGCAGATATATTACTCCTCAAGATTTTGGAACATTTGATGCCATAACTTGTATTGGAGGGCTAGAACACTTCTGCTCTGTAGAGGAGTGGAAAGATGGCAAACAAGAAAAGGTATACAGTGACTTTTTTAAAGTTTTAGCCGATCTTTTGCCAGTGGGAGGCAGATACTACATGCAGACCATGACATTCAGTAAAAACATGTTGGATTATAAAGATATTGACATTAATGCTGATAAAGGTTCTGCATCACATGTACTAGCATTAATGATGAAAGAGTTTCCAGGCTCATGGTTGCCAGACAGTCCTGAAATGGTTATCAATTGTGCAAAGCCGCACTTTAAACTAATATCTCAAAGTAGCGGAAGACTAGATTATATTGAGACCATTAAACAATGGCGTAAAAAATTCAGAAAATTTAACTTGAAAAAATACCTATTGTATTTATCTCTACTGCCTAAATATCTTACCAATAAAGAATTCAGGCATCAAGTAGCTGTCTTTAAAATCAGCCCAAATAAGGTCTGTTTTGAGCAGGAGATCATGGACCATTATAGATTGGTATTAGAGAAAGTATAAGTTAATTATACCTTCAACATGCTCAGTTTAAGAATCATCAAAATAGCATTTTAAAGATTTTGAAGAGTAGTAAAAATTCTTCCTTTTGATAAAAAAGCATGTTATATTAAGGTTTCAATTGATATAATTTATCAAATTGAAGTTCTGGAATAATAAATAAGTAAGGTTTCGAATCATCAGAATGAAATCAAGACTTATTTAAGAATGGTATATCAATCCATAATAAACTTCACTGATTCTTGTGAACTTAGTCAGGAATTAGAGCCATTTCTCTATCCATATATTTACATGCAAGAGAAAACTAAGCTCAAAAGTTATACTGATGATGAGCCTTTTAAATCTCATGCGGTAATGTTAACCCTCAATTTCAAAGTTTCATGAAGGTAAACATTAAGAACATTATCAAACTCGGATTGATCATTGGCATTGTAGATATCCTTCTGGCATTTGTTCATGCCTATCTATTCAATGGTGTTGAACCGATCAGGTTATTGCAATATGTTGCCAGCGGCATAGTGGGAAGAGAAGCTTTTACAGGCGGCATGACCAGTGCCATCTTGGGATTACTACTTCACATGTTTATTGCTTTAGGCTGGACATCCCTTTTTTATGTACTTTATGATAATGTGCAAATGTTTTTCAAAAACAGATTTCCTTTTGGGCTGTCTTTTGGTTTGTTCATTTGGTTAATGATGAATTTGGTAATTGTTCCTTTATCCAACACTCCTCCGCAAAAAGCGAAAGGCATGCTCCCGCTAATGAT
>NZ_SMLV01000149.1 GCF_009711525.1 Fulvivirga lutimaris | reverse complement strand
TAATTTTAGAAGAGGCTCTCAGTTAATTTAAGAATTAATATATTGCACCTGTTAAGTATAAAATTCGTCTATGTCATCATCATCTGATCGCTTCATCAATAAGGTTGAACTTATTATGGATTCACCAACAGAACGCAACAAATACAAGAACCTGGACACATTCGAAAAGAAGCTTTCTTTTTTAAGAAGCCATTTCATTATGGATGAAATGTCTCTTAGATTGTTAGAAAGAAAATACCTTCTTTCGGAAAATAGTCGCGAATACTTGATGAATGTAGTTGAGGATATAGTTACGCGATCTGAGAACTAAATAACATTAGAAATAAATTAAAAAGTCCTGCTTGGTGTTACCTTGCAGGACTTTTTTTATTCCTTACTATAAAGAAGTTTTTACTGTTGCGAAGTTAGAACCTTCGCTTTCCTCAATAATCACATCTACTTTATCACTTCATTAAATTATTGTTGGCTCAAGCCACCCAATGTTTATTATCTGTTATCCAATAGATGAAATAATCTCAGATAGAATAACAACACCTTCTTTCAGGTACTTGTCATCAACATCAATCTTATCAGGCTTCTGCTGTCCCTCAACTTCAATCTTGGTTCCGGAAAGGTCATTGCGTGCTGCTTTTCTTTTTTCAGCATCTTCAATTTCTTTCTTTCTTGTTTCCTCGTTCAAGGAGATTCTGGTTCTTGAAATGTTCTCTTTCAATTCTGCCGTTTCATCTACCAATTGAATCAAATCCTTATCAGACTCTAATCGCCTGGTGTAATCTTGATTCAAAGCAGAAATCATCTGTGGCGATATTTGATTTGAAGGTTTGAACTTTGTACTCTTAATTTGATCCCAAGGTAAAGCACTTGGTCTTGAGCTTTCACCAAACTCTTTGGCTTCAAAGGCAGATGGGAAATTCACATCAGGGCTTACTCCTAAATGTTGAGTACTGCTACCTGTAACTCTATAGAACTTTTGTAATGTCAACTTCAGCTCTCCGGCCTTTTCGCCCTCTGGTAATTTGATATATCTGCCAAGGTCTATCACACTTTGAACAGTACCCTTACCAAATGTAGTTTCGCCTAAAACAA
The DNA here is from genome assembly GCF_009711525.1 of Fulvivirga lutimaris. Classification (GTDB taxonomy): domain Bacteria; phylum Bacteroidota; class Bacteroidia; order Cytophagales; family Cyclobacteriaceae; genus Fulvivirga; species Fulvivirga lutimaris. Next base: position 2,030 of record NZ_SMLV01000149.1, on the reverse strand, counting down.
CTCCTCTATGATAGTCCTGAATAGCTCCAGCAAATATCTCAGAGGCAGAAGCACTAAACCTGTTAATCAAAACCGCTAGTGGGCCATCATAAACAACTTCTGGATCCTCATCTTCACCAACTTCCACTTTGTTAGAAGAAGTCTTTACCTGCACTACAGGTCCATCTTTAATAAACAAGCCGGTAAGGTCAATGGCTTCAGATAGAGATCCGCCACCATTATTTCTAAGGTCAATTAAGATACCGTCTACCTCTTTAGCTTTCAATTCGTTCACTAGTCTCTTAACATCTCTGGTCGTGCTATTATAGTTAGCGTCACCTTTCTGATACGCTTCAAAGTCCATATAAAAGCTTGGTAATGTAATAACACCTACCTCGAATGAAGAACCATTTCTTGTTACAGGAATAACTTCAGCTTTGGCCTCCATATCTTCCAACTTTATTTTTTCTCTTACTAAAGTGATAGTCTCAGAGGGTCCGTTGACACCTGTTTCTGCAGGTAAAATCTCTAACCGAACTGTAGTTCCTTTAGGTCCTTTTATCAATGTAACTACATCATCAATTCTCCAACCGATAACATCTACCAAATCTCCATCCACACCTTGTCCTACAGCAATAATTCTATCATCCGGATGGATTGCATCGCTTTTTTTGGCAGGACCTCCAGGTATTATTTCAACTACTTTAGTAAAGTCGTTATCAGTTTGTAGACGAGCACCAATGCCTTCTAATGACAGACTCATATTCTGCTGAAATCGGTCTGACGTTTTAGGAGAAAAGTAATTTGAATGAGGATCGAATGCTTCTGCTATTGTATTCATATACAATTCGAACACATCTTCTGCATTGTACTGATCAATAGATTTCTTGAATCTATCGTATCTCGTTTTTATTGTTTTGGCAATCTCTTTTTTCTCTTTGCCATTTAGCTTGAGACTAAGTGTTTGGCTCTTTATGATTTTTTTCCATTGCTCGTTTAGCTCAGCTTCGTCTTTAGACCAGGGCTCTTCAGAACGGTCAGTATCATAATATTCATCTACAGTGAAATCATAATCATAATTCAACAATGTAGTATAGATGTAGTCCATACGCTCGTCAAAGCGTTGTTTAAATACCTTATATATGGCATACGCTGGATCAATTACACCTTCCTTTGTATAATCATCCAACACATACCGGTATTTCTTAAAATCTTCAATATCAGATTCTAGAAAATACGACTTGTTATTATCTAAAGTCTCAATATAATCGTCAAGGATAACTGACGATAACGAATCGTTAAATGAAATTTTTCTAAAATGATAAGTACTCAGAATCTGAGCTGCCAATTGTGCTTCACTTGCAAAGTGAGGCTTAGGAACTAAATCCGTGCTGTCCGAAGGATTTGCAAAAGAAAATCCACCACTGAAAATTAAAACTAGTCCACATACAACTACTGCCTTCAATCTATTCATAATTTATAGTTTTAAATACTACACTAATAACGCTGCATCTCGAATAAAGATGTGCCACTCGTATAAAAAATAGAGAAACAAAAATGAGACCATATACAATATGATCTCATAAATAACATTTTAGAATTCCTATTTGGTTTTCTCTATATCAAACTCAGATAAGAATTTCTCAGCTTGCTCCACGGACTGGAACTCATAACTTCTTTTCTCTCCAAGAGATGAAAGTACTTCTATTTTAACCACATCAACTGTAGTATTCTTTTTGAAGTGTGCTTTCGCTGGTTCGAAATGAGAGTAATCTTCTTCTTTGGCAATATGAAATTGAGTGGCTCTCACAGAACTACAATACTGACACTTATAGTGTTTTAGCAATTCGCCCTCCTGCTCTGCAGTAGCCTGCTGAATAATTTCCTCTCTAATAATTTTCATGGTGTAGAAACCACAGTTGTTACATTGCAGTGCTTCCAAATGGCCCTGATATTTCTCGATCTTTGTGTCACCTGTTTGCTCATCTATCCACACATCATAGTCAACAGAAAACACTTCCTCTTCTGCCTGCATACCTTCATCAAGATGA
>NZ_SMLV01000204.1 GCF_009711525.1 Fulvivirga lutimaris | reverse complement strand
TTGGTGATTGGATTGGGCAAAGAAATAAAATATTTGAAACTTACGTCCCTCTAGAACCAGACAAAAAATTTAATTTAAAATCACAATCATTTTTCATTCTCAACTCAATGGGTATTGCATCAAATAGAGATGCATGGGTGTACAATTCATCTAAGGTAAACGTCTCTGAAAATATGCTTTCAATGATTAATTTTTATAACGAACAAGTTGAAGATTATAAAAATCATAAACCTATGGATGGAGATAAATTATCCGCTAAAGACTTTATTGATAAGAATCCTTCTAAAATAAGTTGGTCTAGTAGTTTAATACCTAAGCTTGAAAATGGTTTAAATGCTATATTCCAAGAAGACAAGATATTTCCTGCACATTATAGGCCTTTTACAAAACAATATCTGTACTATGGAGAAAAAATGATTCATAGGCGAAGTCAATCAGATTTCATTTATCCCATCCCCAACACATTTAAAACAAGAAATATCTGTATACCAGGAATAGGGGTAACCAAAGATTTTTCATGCTTAATGACTAACGGCCTAACGGACATGGAATTAGTTGGAAAAAATCAGTGTTTTCCCTTACACTATTACGAAGAAAGACAAAAATCAAGCCCCGGTCTTTTTGATTCTGATGGAGATAGTGAATTTATAAGAAGAGATGGTATTTCAGATTTTATCTTAGAAAGAGCCAGAAAGGTCTATGGTAAAAATGTGAGTAAAGAGGATATTTTCTACTATGTCTATGGTATTCTTCATAATCAAGATTACCGCACTGCTTTCGAAAATGATCTTAAAAAGATGCTTCCTCGGTTGCCTTTGGTAGAAGATGTTAGAGATTTCTGGAAGTTTAGTAAGTCAGGTCGCCAGCTAGCAGAGCTTCATATCAATTATGAAGAAGTAGAGCCATTAGATTCAGTCAAAGTTCAATTGCCGGAAGCTAACCTTCAAATGGATGCCTATGAATTCTACTCGGTTGAAAAAATGCGATTTCCTAAGAAGGATATTAAGCATACTATCAACTACAATAGCAGAATTACCATTTCCAATATTCCAGAAAAGGCCTATGAGTATGTAGTCAATGGCAAGAGTGCCATTGAGTGGATTATGGAGCGTTACCAAATAAAGGTAGATAAGAATAGCGGCATTAAAAATGACCCTAATGATTGGTCTCGAGAAAATGAAAAACCATCATATATCTTAGACCTTTTACTAAGCATAATCAACGTAAGTGTCCAAACAGTTGATATCGTTAATGATTTACCAAAAATAAAATTTGATTAATCATGCCATTTGAAAAAGGTGATATAATATGGGTTGAAGTTGAAAAACGAGACCCTGAAGTATTGAAACACCCCGCAGTTGTTTGGAGTGATTTGGTTGAGGACGGATCAGATTTTAACGGTATAATGCTAACTCATTCTGAACCAAGCGAAAGATTTAATAACATATTAATGTTAGAAGAACATTTTGAGCCCAATCATGAAATTAAATTTTCACGGACACACTTTGTAAATCAGGTCTTTATAAAATTTGAGAGTTGGGGGCCGTTTTTTAAAGCAGGGAAATTAACTGTTGAAGGGATTGAATTTATTGATTCAAACTTGAATAATTCAGACCCAATAACTTTTGAAGATTATTTGATACTAAATGCTTAAGGATGTTCTTACATATAATTTAGATGTAGTATTCTGTGGCACAGCCAAAGGCAAAGCCTCCGCATTAAAGGGCTTTTACTACGCTGGCCCAGGCAACAAGTTTTATGACATACTTCATAAAACTGGCCTTACTCCTCACAAACTTAGACCAAATGAATGCTATGACATCAATCAATATAATATCGGTCTCACAGATTTGGTTCATTCAGAATATGGCAACGACAATCAAATAAAAGACGAAAGCTATGATGTCGTAAGCTTCAAATCTAAGATTCTTAAGTTTAAACCGAAGATTGTAGCTTTCAATAGTAAGAAGGGCGCTTCATTTGTATTAGGTTATAGAGGGGTTACAAGTCTTGTGGAATATGGTTTACAAGATGCTACCATTGGCAATAGCAAATTATTTGTGCTTCCCTCCACCTCAGGTAGCGCTAGGCGGTATTGGGATGATTCATTTTGGTTTCAACTAAAGTCAGTATTATGATACCATTTAGTTTAGATGAGATTGAGAATGAAGATGAATTTGAAGATCTTGCGGCAGCATATTTTAAAGACCTAGTTTCTGAACAGAAAAATGATATTTCAAGGGTTGAAACTATCCAAAGTGGTAAAGGCCCTGATGGCGGAAGAGACATTTTAGTTCATTTAGGTTTTTCCGATGAAGTTTCGGTGTTTGAAAGAACTTGGGTTGTTCAGTGCAAATTCTATAATGACAGTGTCGGGCCGTCCCATATAAATGAAATTAATCTTCCTTCATTAATTCATTCATACAATGCAATAGGGTATCTCCTTATATGCAAAAACGGAGTAACTTCAGGTATTTCTAATTTGTTCGAAAGATTATCCAGTGAATGTTCGTTTGGTTATAAATATAAATTTTGGAATGGAAATGAGTTTAAGAACAAGCTGATAATGAGAGAATCATTGCACGAAGTGTTTTTTCCAAAATATTACTCAGAGATGCTTAAAATAATAAGGAAATGAGAGTTTTTATATCACATTCCATACAAGATAAAGATGAGTATCTTTTGACACTTCTTTCTTCAGAATTAAGAAGCAAAGGCTTCTCAATTACATTGTCTGATTTTATGTACCCGATCAGTAGTTTCACTAAAATTAATATAAATAAATCCCAGCTTTTCATTGGGATAGTCACCAGTGATGGTTTTGATCTGACAAGAGTTTTAAAAGAAAGAATTCATGCGGAAACCGCAGGTCTTCCATGTATTCTACTAGTTGAAGACTCAATAAAACAGATTAATCCTAATATTGATGGTATCATCTTTAACAGATATAATCCACACGATGCAATTCATCAAATCAACCAAACACTAACTAATCTTCAAAAGACAAAAGCTGAATCCAATACATGGGCGTGGGTACTAGGAGGATTGGCTCTTGTAGCACTATTAAATACATTATCTGACGATGATTAATGGATAGGCACTTAAACATCTTCGATTTTTTTAATAATCATGATAATCAGTATTATGAAGATAATCTATCGAGAGGTTTTGCATTATGCCTAAAATATGATACCGTACTTTTAGATAACGTTCTTCGTTTCTTACTAGATAGTAAGACATATTCCCAACTGTTTCATACTGATTATCCAGATTATCAGATAAATATTGATTTACAAAAAAGGCCTGGAGATCTAGAGAATTTTACAAAAGTAATTGCAGTTGCTTGTAGTGGTTCAGAAATCAATATTGATTCGATAGAGCAAATAAAGCCCAGAAAAACTGAAAGCCCAATTACAGACCTATGTTTAGAAATAAATGATACATGTATCATTTTTGAATTCAAGCGCACTGCAGAAGACTGTTCTGCTCAACTAAAACGTCAAGCTGAACTTATTAAAGCCAATTCACCTGAGACGACCGAAATTACTTATGTTGATTTTAATTGGCGCAAGATCATTAAAGTGATGCTTAACGTGATTTCACTTCAAAGGCAAATTAACTCTGAGAATCAGTTTACAATTGATTTTATCAGATTCATTGAAAAAAAGCATGCTGATTGGTTTCCAAATAGACTTTTACAAAATATTTCTTTCCCTAAATCAGAAAATGACCCAAACCGCTATTATTTAAATGAAAGATTAAATCAAATCAAAAATCAGGTTGCTAAACATCTTAATGTTGATGTCAAAGAATATACGGGTAGATATTACAGACTAGTTCTGGCAGTAGATTGGGGTTGGGCGCAAGAAGTTCATATTGAGAGCCAGGAATTAAACTCTAATGGATATATTACTATTTCAATATATCCAGGAGATACAAAAGGTCAAGGGTGGCATCTTTACAAAAAAGACCACCCAGCCATAACATGGCCTCCGCTTATTAATGACTTTGAGTTGGATTATACACCATTTATAAAATTTAGCCATTTTAACTCTGGCTTATTTTGGTACTGCCCATCTAAACCAGAAGAGTATAATCAAACACATAACAGAGGTTTTTTTGAAAAAGTAGCCGGTAGACACTGGAAACCCCAATGGAAAAATTTAGAAGACACACTAAAAAGTCTTGCTCCTAATTGGCAAGAAAACTGCGACTACCACCAAAAAATTCTTAATTCAAATAGGACTTATTTCGATCTTTCATTGGGTATACTTCTTACACTATATATCCCTTACAATGTTGCTCAAGCTTTAGATGAAAATGAACTCAACAGCAATTTGGCTAGAGAACTAAGTACCGTTATTCTAGAAATGAAGAGAATAATTGATGAAAGCTGAGTTCGTGCATTAGGTATTTTCAATCAATTTAATAGGTGTTTTTCACTAATTTAGATTGCTAATAATATTAGCAATTATATACCTTTGTCTTATGTTAGATTCAGGTGTTTATTTGGTTAAGGAACTTGGTGGAAAAGAAAAACACAGCTATTTAATTATAACCAACACACCAAATGGAGCTTTCTATCAGATTAATGGAGGAGTAATGCAATACCTCAGAGAAGATACTTTTGAGGGCTCATATGAAGTTCTAGGCCGTTTAAGAAGACCATTAGATATTAAACTGGTTCGTTTAAACTTAGAATGGCGCGATTCAGAGGGTCATGAATTCGAAACCTCCATGACAGACATTCAACTCCTTAGAAATCTATTTCAGTCTTACCCGGAACTAGCTAAAACTTTTGGATCTAAAAAAATCTAGTAAGTCATCAAGTATAATTCTTGACAATTGAATCACTTCATTTGATATTTTGCACTATGATTTGATGTATTGAATCATAGTGTCACACTCAACATAATGAAGAAAATTAATCTAATTTCTCTGGTTCAAGCCTATAAGAATCTGGATTCTATAACTTTTGAGAACTACCTAAAGTTCTTCTCAACAAATATTAGTTCATCTGAACTCGATGACTTAACAGTATTCATAGAAAACATTTATGATTCTAATATTGATCCACGAATCTTTGATGGGTTTTTTGTTGGTTATTCAATCCCACAAATTAGTAAGGAGTTTGATTTACTCAGATTCGGAAAAGACTATGTAATTAATTTAGAATTGAAAAGAACTCAAACTAATGATAAGATTAGAAAACAACTAATAAGGAATCATTATTACTTGAGTTTTTTAGAAACTGAAATATACTG
>NZ_SMLV01000221.1:2032-6238 GCF_009711525.1 Fulvivirga lutimaris | reverse complement strand
CTAAATACTTACTACTAAAGTGGGCTTACTAGATAAAGAATTTAATAGTGGAGGTGTAATTGTTACCAAAATTGATGACCTCATCAATTGGGCCAGATTATCCTCTATGTTCCCCATGACATTTGGGCTGGCATGTTGCGCTATAGAGTTTATGAGCACCGGTACTTCTGCTTATGATATGGACCGTTTTGGTATGGCTCCCAGAGCTTCTCCAAGACAGGCTGATATTATGATAGTGGCTGGTACTGTCACTTTTAAAATGGCCGATAGAATTAAACGACTTTATGAGCAAATGGCCGAACCTAGATATGTGATATCTATGGGTTCATGCTCAAACTGTGGTGGCCCGTATTGGGAACATGGCTATCATGTGGTTAAAGGTGTGGATAAAATTATACCTGTAGATGTTTATGTGCCCGGTTGCCCTCCGAGGCCCGAGGCCTTAATTGGTGGCTTCTTGAAACTGCAAGAGAATATTAGGAATGAAAGTTTGATGGCACCTAAGGCACTTGAAAAGATGATGCAAAATGGCTGAGTTCGATACTAATCAAATCGTTGAACTGATCAAAAGCACCTTTGGGGAGGCTGCCGTTATTGATGTGGTAGAAGCTTCGAATCCAACAGTTGTAGAAATAGCTATTGATCAAAGTCTATCAATTTTTGAATTCCTTCATAAAGATGAGCGCTTGTATTTCGACATGCTGTCTTGCATCACCGGTATAGACAATGGCCCTGAAGTGGGAACGATGGAAGTGATTTATAATCTATATTCCATTCCATTCGAACAAAGCGTTGCCATTAAATTAAAAGTATTTAGAGAGCAGCCAGAGGTGCCTTCACTGGTTTCAATCTGGCGTGCTGCGGACTGGATGGAACGTGAAACGTATGATTTGTTCGGAATCAATTTCAAAGATCACCCTGATTTGAGACGCATTCTATTGCCAGCAGATTGGGAAGGGTACCCGCTTCGAAAAGATTACAAGCATCAGGATAAATATAGAGGCATGACAGTCGCGCACGAAGATTTATTAAATAAAGAAGATCAACCAGAAGGTAGAGAATAAGTTTTGGCGAGTAAAATTCAATATCAATATCAAGAAGGAGGTCTGGTTGCTTCAGAGCCTAATAAGTATGTTGAAGCTAATCTAAAATCAGATGAGCTGGTGGTCAACCTTGGACCGCAGCATCCATCAACACATGGTGTGTTGCGTTTGGAGGTTTTGACTGACAATGAAATTATCAAAGATGTTATTCCTCACATCGGCTACCTGCATCGCTGTTTTGAAAAGCACGCTGAAGCTTTGCCTTATAATCAAATTATTCCCTATGTAGATCGAATGGACTATGTGGCGGCCATTAATAATGAGCATGCTTATGCTTTGGGTGTAGAAAAGATGTTGGGCATATCTGAGCAAATCCCTAAGCGTGTAGAATATATCAGGGTATTAGTGGCGGAGCTTAACAGGTTGGCCTCGCACTTTGTGGCGGTAGGCACCTACGCTATGGATATTGGCGCCTTTACCCCTTTCTTTTGGATGATGCGTGATAGAGAGCATATACAAAGACTGCTTGAATGGGTTTCTGGTGCCAGAATGCTCTATAACTACATCTGGATTGGTGGATTGTTTTATGATTTACCTATCGGTTTTGAAGATAGGTGTACTGAGTTTGTTAAATACCTGAAGCCAAAGCTCAAAGAGCTTGAGACCCTAGTAACGGACAACAAGATATTTATAAATAGAACAGCTAATGTTGGTGTGCTGCCATTGGACTTAGCCATCAATTACGGTGTTACAGGTCCTATGCTTAGGGCTTCGGGGCTTAAGTTTGACCTTCGTAAAGTTGATGCTTACTCTGTTTATCCTGAGATCGATTTTAATATTCCGATCGGTAGTGGGCAGATGGGAACAACAGGTGATTGCTGGGATCGTACTTTTGTTAGGGTAAGAGAAATTCATGAGTCGGTAAGCATTATTGAACAGTGCCTGGTTAAGCTACAGAATGAACATAAACGTACTCGTGATTTTGACCCTCAAGAAATTGTACCCAAGAAGATAAGACCAAAGGCGCAGGATTTATACATCAGGGCAGAGAACCCTAAAGGTGAATTGGGCTTTTATTTCAGGGCTGATGGCCGCAGTGATATGCCTTTCCGTTGTAAAGCTCGCTCATGCTGTTTTTCTAACCTTTCGGTAATTGCAGATATATCCAGGGGCAGTATGATAGCAGATTTGATTGCCATTTTGGGCTCCATAGACATTGTACTTGGCGAAGTCGATAGATAATGAAAATTTTAAGCATTGAAGATACTCGGGCGCTAGATGAATACACCATCAAACACGAGCCCATAGCTTCAATCGATCTGATGGAAAGAGCCTCCCAGGCTTTTTGTGATTGGTTTGTTGAGAATGTCTTCACCAAAAAAATAGAAGTGATCTGTGGTATTGGTAATAACGGTGGCGATGGGTTGGCTATTGCTCGCATTCTTATATCCAGAGGGTATGATGCTAATGTGTTTGTTATTGGAGATATAGAAAAGGGTTCGGCTGACTTTAAATTGAATTGGAAAAGGCTGGATGTTAAACCTCAGATTATTGAGGATACTCTTCCTGAAATTGAAGCCGGTTCAGTTATTATTGATGCTATTTTCGGTTCAGGATTGTCAAGACTTGTTAAAGGTCATTATGCTGATGTTATTCAGCAGGTTAATTCACTTGATAATACTGTTATTTCTGTTGATATACCTTCAGGGCTTTTTGCAGACAAAACTTCCGCAGGTGATGCAATAGTAAAAGCAAATGCTACAGTCACCTTTCAGCTGCCCAAGTTGGCATTTATGTTTCCTGATAGTTATCCTTATGTTGGAGCTTGGGAAGCAGTTGACATTGGGCTTTCCCAGCAGTTTATTCAATCTACAGACTCTGACTTTTACTATTTGGTGAACGAAGATATTAGTCATTTAATTAAGCCTTTACCTAAGTTCAGCCACAAAGGATCGAACGGCCATGGTTTGCTCATAGTTGGTTCATATGGCAAAATGGGAGCGGCAGTATTGTCAGCTATGGCAGCTTTACGAACTGGAATTGGCCTTTTGTCAGTGCACATGCCAGGAAAGGGTAATGAGATTATCCAAGTGTCAGTTCCTGAGGCCATGTCTATACCGGATGTCAATGATGAGCATATTTCAGAAATCGGTGATGTTGAAACATATTCAGCAATTGGAATTGGCCCCGGGTTAGGGAAGCATATCAGTACTGTAAAGGCTTTGGCGGAGTTGCTCCGATCAGTATCAAAGCCCTTAGTTATTGATGCCGATGCCTTAAATATTATTTCTGAAAATCAGGAATTATTGGAATTGATCCCCAAAAACTCAATACTTACACCTCACCCCAAGGAATTTGAAAGACTCGTTGGTTCGTGGTCTGATGATTTTAATAGGCTAGATAAACTCAGGCAGCTAGCTAAAAAGTATCAGCTTATTGTGGTTTTAAAAGGAGCACATACCGCCATTGCATCAGTTGATGGTAAGGTATATTTTAATTCAACTGGCAATCCAGGTATGGGAAAAGGAGGAAGTGGAGATGTGCTTCTGGGAATGCTCACAGCACTGGTTGCTCAAGGTTATCAGCCTCTGGATGCAGCCAAAATTGGCGTGTATCTTCATGGGTTAGCCGGGGACATAGCTGCAGATACCTATCATGAAAGGGGCATGATGGCTTCTGATATTATAGAAATGATTCCTTCAGCTTATCAGATCCTGACGTCATAGAATGTTATCTAATTGTTAACTTTTTTTGTTAAAGTGACCTTTCGCTAAAGTTTTGAGGTGGTTCGTTGTATTTTTTCAGAAAACCTTCGGATAGTTATAACTTTTGCCTTTGATAGCCGTAATAGAAAAAAGTGTTGGCAACGAATCAAGTTTTTAAAAATTGTATTTTTTGGTTTGATTCTTGCTCTTGAATAGAAAAAGTAAAAAATGAAATTTGCCAAATATCTACTTATTACATTATTGATTGCCGGTGTTGGACAGGTTTCTTTTGCTCAAAACACTGGTGAGTTGAATAGATTCGCTAATGAGTCTTTATCAGAAAAAAATGAGGTGAAATTATTTCCTAACCCAACTATGGATTATCTGGAAATAAAAATCAATAATGCCACCTTTGAAAATGCTACTTTGACTGTGCATAACATTATTGGCAATACAGT
>NZ_SMLV01000221.1:0-1754 GCF_009711525.1 Fulvivirga lutimaris | reverse complement strand
AAAATAACTATAGAATAAGAGTTAAGGATCTTGCTCCTGGTTATTACCTACTAGCCATAAAGGATGAAAACAATGTATTTAAAGAAACATATAAGTTTCTAAAACGATAAATCACAGGTTAATTGAAATTGAAAAACCCTGTCTCAGTATAACTGGACAGGGTTTTTTCTTGGCATCTATTTAGTATCTTTTAAAACTCTGCGTTATCTGGAGTTCTTGGGAAAGGAATTACATCTCTGATATTGCCCATTCCTGTTACAAAGAGCATCAATCTCTCAAATCCAAGTCCGAACCCGCTATGAGGCGCTGAACCAAATTTTCTTAAGTCCATATACCACCAAAGGTCTTCTTCAGGAATGCCCATCTTCTCAATTTTGCCTTTCAGTACATCATACCTTTCTTCACGCTGAGCACCACCAATGATTTCACCAATACCAGGAAATAAGACATCCATAGCGGCAACAGTTTTTCCATCTTCATTCAAGCGCATATAGAATGCCTTGATGTCTTTAGGATAATCACAAAGTATTACTGGTTTCTTGAAATGCTTCTCAACTAAATATCTTTCGTGCTCTGATTGTAAATCAGCACCCCATTCATTGATCAGGTATTGGAATTTCTTTTTCTTATTCGGCTTAGAGTTTTTAAGAATATCAATAGCCTCAGTATAAGTAAGTCTAACGAAATCATTTTCCACTACAAACTTCAACCTTTCAAGAAGGGTCATTTCTGCTCGCTCTTGCTGAGGCTTCTGCTTATCTTCTTCAACAGCTCTGTTGTTTAAAAACTCAAGATCATCTTTGCAGTTATCCAAAGCATAGTTGGTAAGGTATTTCAAAAACTCCTCCGCCAAATCCATGTTGTCATTGATGTCATAAAAAGCCATTTCCGGCTCTATCATCCAAAACTCAGCTAGGTGCCTTGAAGTGTTTGAATTTTCTGCTCTGAAAGTAGGGCCGAAAGTATATACTTCAGAAAGTGCCATACATGCCGTCTCAACTTCAAGCTGTCCCGAAACAGTTAGGTTTGTTTCTTTTCCAAAGAAATCTTCTTTGAAATCAATATGTCCTTCTACAGTTTTAGGAAGGTTCTCAAGATCAAGGTTGGTCACCTTAAACATTTCACCAGCACCCTCGGCATCACTACCTGTAATAATAGGAGTGTGGATATTAAAGAAACCTTTCTCTGTGAAGAATTTATGCACTGCAAAAATCATTGCGTGGCGCATTCTGTATATTGCACTAAAAGTGTTTGTTCTAACTCGTAAATGGGCTATTTCTCTCAAAAATTCAAGTGAATGCCTTTTAGGCTGAAGCGGGTATTTGTCAGCATCAGCATCACCCAATATCTCCAGTTGATCAACCTTGATTTCAACAGATTGTCCTTTTCCTTTTGACTCAACAACTTCTCCGGTAATCGAGATACATGCACCTGTGGTAATCCTTTTAAGGATCTTTTCATCAGTGGTAGTGAAATCAACTACACCTTGAATATTATTAATTGTGGAGCCGTCATTTAGAGCAATAAACTGATTGTTTCTGAAAGTTCTTACCCAACCCTTAACTAATACCTGCGTACCTACCGATGTACTTCCTAATACATCAATAATTTTTGTTCTTTTTTTAGCTTCCACGTGGCTTTTTTTGTACAATTATTCTCTTAAAAATGACCGCAAAAAAACGATAAATAAAGCTTTTTATCAAAGAATAGGTGAAATATAATAACTTTGATGTAAATTTAGTTAGGGTCAAAAA
>NZ_SMLV01000238.1 GCF_009711525.1 Fulvivirga lutimaris | reverse complement strand
CAGATGGGGTAAAGAAGTGTATAATTATTTTGGTACACAGGGAGGCGAGAACAATATTTTCATTGATTGGAATGGTACAGATAAAAATGGAATTGAATTAACTGCTGGTGTTTACTATTATGTAGCTGAAGTTAACTTTGATGTCGTTGATCCTTCTAATGCAATGCAGAAAATTAAGGGATGGGTGCATCTATTGAGATAAACAATCCATTTAATAAACATGTCATTTTTTTTGATGGCTATTGTAATCTCTGCAATTCATCAGTTGATTTTGTTTTAAAAAGAGATAAGGAAGCCAAGTTTCTATTTGAGTCTCTGCAATCCGATTATGCACAACAAAATCTAACCTCTAAACTCCCTAAAAATACTGATTCTATAGTTGTTTGGACCTCATCAGGTCAGGTTTTACTGAAGAGTAGCGCAGCCATATTTATTGCTTTACAGCTAGGAGGCTGGCTTAAATTATTTGCGATTTTCAAACCGCTACCAAGCTTTTTAAGAGATGCAGTTTATATGTTTATTTCCAGGAATCGTTATCGGTGGTTTGGAAAGAAAAACACATGCCGATTGCCTAGTGATGATGAAAGGGCTAGATTTTTAGAAGCTTATCAAAATAGCTAATTTAGCATCTTTTAAACCTAATTAAACTAATCGACTATATATGAAAGCATACGTTTTCCCAGGACAGGGCGCGCAATTTACAGGTATGGGTAAAGACTTGTATGAAAGTAATGCTACGGCCAAAGAAATGTTTGAAAGAGCCAATGAAATACTTGGTTTTAGAATCACAGATATTATGTTCGAAGGAACTGCTGAGGAACTTAAGGAAACTAAAGTAACACAGCCTGCAATTTTTCTTCATTCAGTAATTTTAGCGGCAACCAGTGGTGATTTTAGGCCAGATATGGTTGCAGGACACTCATTAGGCGAGTTCTCAGCATTAGTTGCTAATAAGACATTGAATTTTGAAGATGCATTGAAACTGGTTTCTCAAAGAGCGTTGGCTATGCAGAAAGCTTGTGAAGTCAACCCATCAACTATGGCGGCTATACTTGGGTTGGAAGACGCTAAGGTTGAAGAAATATGTGATAGTATTGATGAAATAGTGGTAGCGGCTAATTATAACTGCCCGGGCCAATTAGTAGTTTCGGGAAGCAATAAAGGTATAGAAATTGCATGTGAAAAAATGAAGGAGGCTGGTGCAAAAAGAGCATTACCCTTACCAGTAGGTGGAGCATTTCACTCACCGCTGATGGAGCCTGCCAGAGCAGAACTTGCGGAGGCTATTAAAAATACTAGCTTTAATACACCTATTTGTCCCGTGTATCAGAATGTAAATGCAAAGCCTGCAACGGATGTTGAAACAATCAAGAAAAACTTAATAGATCAACTAACAGCACCAGTCAGATGGACACAATCAGTTCAAAACATGGTAGCTGATGGAGCAACGCAATTTGTAGAGTGCGGTCCAGGTAAAGTGTTGCAAGGACTTGTGAGAAAAATCGCTCCTGAGGCAGAGGCGATGAGTATTTAAATATAACTATTGAAGTTGGGCGTCCAGTTTTTTTACTGAAAGCTGGTCGTCCAATAACGCTAGCATTTCTTTATTCGATTTTCCACTGATCGGATGCATAAAATCTGGAGCTAATTCAACTAAAGGAGCTAAAGTGAACTTTCTATCAGCAATTCCAGGATGCGGAATGATTAAGTCTTCTTCATTGAATTTCGTATCACCATAGTATAGAATGTCGATGTCAATTATTCGAGCTCCCCATTTCTCTTTTCTAACTCTTCCTATTAGCTCCTCAATTTTTAATATTTCTTTTAATAAACTCTTAGGGTCAGTAGCTGTTTTAATCTCAAGTACCTGATTGTAAAAAGCTGGCTGGTCAGTTACACCCCACGGTGCAGTTTCATAAACAGAAGAGATTTTTACAATTTCAGAGAACGACCAAATGTATTTTATGGCCTGCTTTAAATTGCTAATTCTATCACCCAAATTGGAGCCTAATAATAGATATATTCCGTCTGTCATAATTAGCCGCAAAAATAGAATTAACGTCTTTATAAATGCTGTTTTACTTGTTAATTTTAACTTCTTTATAATAGGATAAGTATGAATTTTTTAAAGAATATACTCTCTACGTTAATTGCACTCCTACTATTTAGTGTAGCAGGATTTTTTATAATGTTGGGAGTGATTGGTTCTCTGTCAGAGAAGGATAAAGTGGTGGTTGATGAGAATTCGATTCTTTTTTTAAACCTGGACAAGCCTATAACAGAACAGGAAATTGAAAATCCACTTGATGATATTGAATTCCTTGCTGCTGAAGAAAGTAGTATTGGATTAATAGAATTGAAAAAGTCTATTAGGAACGCTGCCAAGGACCCAAATATAAAGGGTATCTATTTACGGCTTCATTACTTTATTGGAGGGATGTCTTCGCTTGAAGAGGTGCGTATGGAGTTAGAAGACTTCAAAGAGTCTGGAAAGTTCATTATTGCTTACACCGACTATTACAGCGAGGGAGCATATTACCTTGCTAGTGTTGCTGATCAGGTAATTCTTAATCCTGAAGGGGAGATAGAACTTAATGGTCTTAATGCTAATGTCACATTCTTCACAGGGTTGTTTGAAAAACTTGGTATCAAGCCGGAAATATTTAGAGTGGGGGAGTTTAAGAGTGCGGTAGAACCGTATTTTAGAAAGAGCTTGAGTCCTGAAAATGAGCTCCAGCTTTCAGAACTTCTCAATGGTATAAATGATAATATGCTATTGGGAATAAGTAAATCCAGGGAAATTGAGTTTGATCGTTTGAAAGAAATTTCCAATAAGATGGAAGTGCGTGAAGCAGAAGATGCTTTAAGGCTGAACCTGATTGATCAATTAGCTTACGAGGATGAAGTATTAGAGAAGTTGAAGGAAGCCTCAGGTGTTTCTAACTTGGAAATGATCTCCTACAAAGACTATAAAAAAAGCTTTAGCACATTCAAGCTTTCATCTAATGAGGTGGCGGTTATAGTGGCTTCAGGTGAAATTGTAATGGGTAGAGGTGAAGATGGAACGATTGGTGGAGATAAGTTTGCCAAGCAGATAAGGAAAGCCAGAGAGGATAAAGGTATTAAGGCAATTGTGTTAAGAATCAACTCTCCAGGAGGTAGCTATCTGGCATCAGATGCTATGTGGAGAGAAATTAAGTTGGCAGCTGAAGCTAAGCCGGTAATAGCGTCAATGTCAGATTATGCAGCATCAGGAGGTTACTACATGGCCATGGCTTGTGATACAATAATAGCTCAACCAAACACCATCACTGGGTCTATTGGAATTTTTGGTATGATGTTTAACCTTCAGGGGTTGCTAGAAGATAAATTGGGCCTAAATCATGATGAAGTACAGACTGGAGAGTTTTCAGGAATGATGACTGTGACAAGGCCTTTAACCGCTGTTGAGAAATCTATCATTCAGAAGAGTATTGAGAAAAATTATAATACTTTCATTGATAAGGCTGCAGAAGGACGGAATATGAGCCGTGAAGATATGTTGAAGATTGCATCAGGTCGAGTATGGACCGGTACTCAGGCAGAAAAGCTAGGGCTTGTGGATATATTGGGAGACTTTGATGATGCTATAGAAATGGCAGCGGAAAAGGCTGGTATTTCGGAAGATTACAAAGTGCGTTATTACCCTGAAGTTAAGCCATTTTTCGAAAGAATTTTTGAAGATTTTGAGGATCAGGCCAGGGCTAAAATGATCAAATCAGAAGTTGGGGAGCTTTACCCATACCTTGAGAAAATAAAGAAGGTGAAGAACCTTCGAGGTGCTCAGGCAAGAATGCCATTTGAATTAGAAATAAATTAATTTCGACTACAGACTTTAAACATATTGTAGTTATTTTGCTCATATGAATTATAGAAACGATTGGACCAAAGAGGAGATTAGCGAAATATTCAATTCTCCAATTCTTGACTTAATATACAGGGCAGCAACAGTTCATAGAGAGCATAACGATGCTCAGGAAGTTCAGGTTTGCACCCTTCTTTCAGTTAAAACAGGCGGCTGTCCCGAAGACTGTGCGTATTGCCCGCAGGCAGCACGTTACCATACAGATGTTAAAGTTCACAAGCTTTTACCTACGGAAGAGGTTTTAGGCAAGGCCAAGGAAGCTCAAGAAGCTGGGAGTACCAGATTCTGCATGGGTGCAGCATGGCGTGAGGTAAGAGATAATAAAGACTTTGATAGAGTGTTAGACATGGTTAAAGGTGTCAATGCAATGGGGATGGAGGTTTGCTGTACTTTAGGAATGTTATCCGAAGAGCAGGCTAAGAAATTAAAGGATGCAGGCCTTTATGCTTATAATCACAACCTTGATACGAGTGAGGAACACTATGACGAGATTATATCAACAAGAACATATGATGATAGACTAGATACATTGGATAATGTGCGCAATGCAAACATATCTGTTTGTTCTGGCGGTATTATTGGTCTTGGCGAGTCTCATGGAGATAGGATAGGAATGCTGCACACTTTGGCAACACTTCCTGAACACCCTGAGTCAGTTCCTGTCAATGCACTTGTGCCAGTTGAAGGAACACCGCTGGAAGATCAGCCAAGAGTTTCTGTATGGGAAATGATCAGAATGATAGCCACAGCAAGAATAATTATGCCTAAAGCTATGGTCAGACTTTCTGCAGGTCGAGTAAGAATGTCAGTAGAAGAGCAAGCATTGTGTTTTATGGCTGGCGCCAATTCTATATTTGCCGGAGATAAGTTGTTGACTACTCCAAATCCTGATACTGTAGAAGATAAAGAAATGTTTCAAATCTTGAATTTGAAGCCAAGAAAGGCCTTTAAAGGTTCTGCAGAAGTAAAGTTTGAGCAAATTCCTGGAGTGGGAGTAGAATAAGACTCGGATAAAATTTGTAAAAAGGGAGCACTTTCAAAGTGCTCCCTTTTTTTTATGTTCATTATATAAAAGGTGCAAAAAAAAAAGCGGCTTGAATTATCAAGCCGCTTTTTTAATGAGTTAAAATAAATGCTTATTCAGCAATCACTTTAATACTGATCTCATGTTGTACTTCTCTGTGAAGGTCAACGATGGCAGTATACTCTCCTAATTCTTTAATCGGGTTGAAAGAGATTTTCTTTCTATCGATATCGAATCCTTTAGCTTTCAATGCATCAGCAATTTGTAGCGTAGTGATAGCACCAAAGATTTTTCCGCTTTCACCAGCTTTAGTACCTATCTCTAGAGTTAGGGTACCGAGTGCCTTAGCAATTTCTTCAGCATCTTTCTTCAACTTCTCAGCTTTGTGAGCCGCTTGCTTGATGTTCTCGTTTATCATTTTTCGATTCGCCTCATTAGCTATAATAGCATAACCCTGAGTAATCAAATAATTTCTTCCGTATCCTGGCTTTACACTTACTGTGTCATTCTTATAACCAAGACCTTGTATATCTTGCTTTAATATTACTTCCATTGTCAGTCTTATTTAAGAGAATCAGTAACGTAAGGTAGTAAAGCTATGTGTCTAGCTCTCTTAACAGCTTGCGCTATTTTCTTTTGAAACTTCAAGCTAGTACCAGTAAGTCTTCTTGGTAAAATCTTTCCTTGCTCGTTTACAAATTTCAATAAGAAATCAGGATCCTTGTAGTCAATATATTTAATGCCGTTCTTCTTGAATCGGCAGTATTTTTTTCCTTGTTCGCCTCTGTTGATAGGCTCGTTCATTAATGTCATGATGCTACTGGCTCCTCCTTAGCTTTTTTCTTGTCTTTACGGAATGCTCCGTTCTTTCTTCTTTCGTTGTATTCTACAGCGTGCTTATCTAAAGCTACTGTTAAGAATCTCATCACTGCTTCGTCTCTTCTGAATTCAGTTTCTAGTTTGTCAACTGCTTCGGAGTCTGCCTCGAATTCGACTAGGTTGTAAAAGCCTGTGGATTTGTGCTGAATTGGGTAAGCCAATTTCTTCAAGCCCCACTGCTCTTCGTTGATCACTTTTGCACCAGCATCTTTGATCACCTGTACGAACTTCTTGACAGTATCCTTCATCTGTTCTTCAGATAAAACGGGATTTAAAATGAATACCGTCTCGTAATTGTTCATGGTTACTTTATTTTGTTATAAAATTTCGGACTGCAAAGATAAAATATTTGTCATTTAAAAAAAAACATTGATCTATTTATCTGTTAAAACCCATAGTCAATATTTACTTCGTATGTAAATTAAAAAAGTGAAGTTAAGCATAATCATACCCACCTATAACGAAGAACAGCACCTGAAAACGCTTCTGCCTTACCTACAGAATAATAGTTCAGGGTATTTGACGGAGATCATCATTGTAGATTGTGGATCTTCAGATAAGACAATCGCTGTTGCCAGGGAGTATGAAACTAAAGTGATAAAAACTGACAGTAAGGGCAGGGCTCGGCAGATGAATTTAGCGGCACTAGAAGCAAAAGGCGAGGTGCTCTATTTTGTGCATGCAGATACTATCCCCCCTTCTGGTTTTGATAAACTAATTATAGACAATGTTAAGGTGGGTAGAAATGCAGGGTGTTTCACTTCTATATTTGATTGGAATCATCCATTTCTTCGTTTCTGCAATTTCTTCTCACGACTTCCTTTTTGGTTTTGTAGAGGGGGAGGCCAAACGCTTTTTGTGACAAAGCATCTTTTTAATTCCCTTCATGGTTTCGATGAAAGCATGACTATAATGGAAGAATATGAATTAATTGATAGGTTAAAGGCAAATACAAAATTTAAGATTGTGAAGAAGAATGCTATAACCTCGGCAAGGGATTACAGGGAAAATGGGCCGTTTAAACTCCAGTTTATTTATGCTTGTGTTTTTATATTATATGCTTTAGGCGCTTCTCAGGATTATATGCTAGACTTTGTGGGCAGGCACATAGCCAAGCCTGCGAAGTCGTGCAGTTGACTTTTCTTCTATTTGCAAAACATTTGTACCATTAATGCGCGTTGTAGTTAATGACTTTAACAATCATATGAAAAAGGCATATTCATTTATATTTCTAATATTATTGATAATCAATTGTTCTGCTGAAAAGACTGAAAGCAAATCAGGAAATCCACCATCACATGAAATATTTGATGAATTGCTGAGAAGTAATGTAGTTGGTGATGAAGTGGACTATAAAGGCTTCATAAAGCATAGACAGAAGTTTGAAACATATCTGGACCTACTAAGTGACAACCCTCCCAATAAATCTACATGGTCCAGGAACGAGCAATTGACATATTGGATAAATGCCTACA
>NZ_SMLV01000237.1:4918-7229 GCF_009711525.1 Fulvivirga lutimaris | reverse complement strand
GTTTTGATCTAAATTGGACAATATCGGCCTCAACCATACATTAGTAAAGTAATTTATACGGACGGTTAACTTATTTATTACCAGACATTTATATTTGCAACTTGTCTAATTAACGTTGGTTGATATGTTAAGAAAATTACACTTGATAATCACTTTTGCCATATCTACTCAGGTGGTATATGGTCAAAACTCTTACACATCTAATGACAATTATACCGGACTATGGTCTGATGATGCTACCTGGAGCCATACACCTGCGGCAAGTCCACTAGATAACCCAGGGAATGCCACACATGGTAGTGCTTCAAATATTGATATTTACGGTTATATAAGATCAGCAATAACACTTGACATAGCAGGTCAGGGGCCAACAGTGACTATTCATGACACTTTGTTTGTAGATGGTGACTTAAACATGAGTCAGGGAACTATCTCACTTGGAGCAGCAGCAGTTTTGATAGTTACAGGAGACTTAAACTTGAGCAATGGAGCTTTTAATTTGAATAATACAGGAAGGATTGTTGTAGGTGGCAACCTTAGTGTAACTAATGGTAATGTCAACAATTCTAATAATTTATACGTGTACGGAACCTCTAATGTCACAGGTGGAGGACAAATTGATGGTTGTAACGGTTATGGGGGCTGTAGCGGTTCCGCTTCAAGCCCTTATGAAAATATAAAAGACGAAAACGACCTCGAGACAGAAGATGAAGACCTGTTTAACTTTGTTGAAAATGGAGGTGTCTTGCCAGTTGAGTTAATCGAGTTTAATGGTTTTACTAGTCAGAGTATTTTACACTTAAATTGGAAAACGGCTAGTGAGGTTAACTTCGATTATTTTCAGATTGAATATGCTGAAGAAGATCTAGCATTCAAACCCTTTCATAAAACTATAAAGGGTCATGGCAACTCTGCTAATGTTAACAATTATCAGTTCAATCAACAAATTAGTGGAAAGCAAGGCCCTTATTATCGATTGAAAATTGTTGACTTTGATGGAGCGTATGAATACTCCGATGTAATCTTTGTAAATAATAGCATTCCATCATCTGCTGTTGAGGTATTTCCTAATCCTAATGTTTCGGGTAGACCAATAACTTTTAATTGCTTTCAATGTGAAGAGTCTTCACCGATAGAGATTTTTGATCTGTCTTATAACAAGGTTTTTGAAGGGGAGGTTGACTTTATCAATCAGCCAAAAATAAATCCAAGATTAGCGTCAGGAGTATATACAATCCGAATTACTATTAAAGGAGAATCGCTAATCAAGAGACTGGTTATTACTAATTAATAACATTTTCATGAGGAAGTCGTTTTGGAATTAAGCAAAACAACTTCTATGTCAAAGACTATTCTTATAACAGGCGGTACCGGTTTGGTTGGTACTCGCCTTACTGAACTACTCCAATCAAAAAATTACACTGTCAAATACCTATCCCGCTCAGCTGGGATTAAAAATGGTATAGAATCATTTCAATGGGATATTGATGCTGGCACAATTGATGAAAAGGCCTTTGAAAATGTTCATGCAGTCATCCATTTCGCTGGTGCCGGTGTAGCTGATAAGAAATGGACTCCACAAAGAAAGAAGGAGATTTTAGATAGTCGAACAAAATCCACCCAGCTGATAAAATCTACCCTTGAAAAAATTGATCATAAGGTTGAAAGCGTAATTTCGGCTTCCGCCATAGGGTATTATGGCTGGGACACTGGTGGTGTTTGGGTAAAGGAAGGTAGCCGCTTTGGTGATGATTTTCTGGCTACAGTTACCAAAGCCTGGGAGGAGAAGGTTGATGAAATAGAGACTTTGGGAATTAGAACAGCTAAGCTTCGTATAGGTATTGTCTTTAGTGAAAAGGGCGGAGCATTGTATGAACTTGCAAAGCCAATAAAATATGGTGTTGGCGCACCATTAGGTTCGGGTGATCAATACATGAGTTGGATACACATTGATGATCTTTGTGAGATGTTCATTTATGCTGCTGAAAAGAAAGAAGTGCAGGGGGTATTTAATGCTGTTGGGCCAAATCCGGAAACAAACAAGGTAATAACAAAAATGGCTGCCAAGGTGCTTGGCAAACCTTGCTTTTTGCCCAATGTACCCTCCTTCGTACTTAAAATTATTCTAGGGAAAAGAGCTGCTATGGTGTTGGGTGGCAGCAGGGTTTCTTCTGAGAAAATCCAGTCGCTCGGATTTGATTTTAAGTTTCCTGAACTTAAAAAAGCACTTGAAGATTTGTTATAAAAAGTAACTGTGATTCTTTAAGTTTACTCGCATTAATTTTTTAAGCTATGACACAGAAAAAGACCA
>NZ_SMLV01000237.1:0-4708 GCF_009711525.1 Fulvivirga lutimaris | reverse complement strand
AAGAGCAAAAAATTCTGAGGGCATTTGAAGAGAAAGACTGGAACGAGATCAAGAGCTATGACTCGTGGGTAATTTTCAAAGTGATGTCAGAGTTTGTTGAGGGTTTCGAGAAGTTAGCAAAAATAGGCCCGTGTGTCTCTGTATTTGGATCTGCACGTACTAAATCAGATCATAAATATTATAAAATGGCCGAGGAGATTGCTGCTAAGCTAGTACGCCACGGTTATGGTGTAGTTACAGGTGGCGGCCCCGGTATTATGGAAGCTGGTAACAAAGGAGCCAAAGAACAGGGCGGTAAATCTGTAGGTCTGAATATTATCCTTCCATTCGAGCAAAAAGGTAATGACTTTATAGATCAGGATAAGTTAATAACATTTGATTACTTCTTTGTTCGTAAAGTAATGTTCGTAAAATATTCGCAGGGGTTTATTGTTATGCCCGGTGGTTTCGGAACATTAGATGAGCTGTTTGAAGCACTTACCCTAATCCAGACGAAGAAGATTGGCAAATTTCCTATTGTACTAGTAGGTAAAGACTACTGGGGCGGGCTTCTTGATTGGATAAAAGGCACAATGTTGAAACAGGAGAATAATATTAATGAAGCAGACCTGGACCTCTTTAAAATTGTAGAGAATGCTACTGAAGCAGTTGCGGCTATCGATGAGTTTTATGCGAAATATCTCCTTTCACCGAATTTTTAACTGTAGGAAGCGTTATTGTTTAAACGAAGCCCATAAGTTCAAATTCTATGAAATACCTACCACATGCTATCTCGTTGCTTACACTCATTCTTGTATGTTCCTATATACAATATAATGAAAGTAAAAGAGGTATTGAGTCAAATGTAGTGAGTCAGGCTTTCTATCCTAAAAATATAGATTTGCCTCCTACGGAGTTCCAAGAGTACAGAAATGCTATCTCGTTGCAATTACCAGATACCCTTACATTTGCCGGTGAGCCAGTACCACTAAATATACCAGATGTTCGCGAGCGTCTTGATAGAGAACTTCATATCAATACATACTGGCACAGTAGTACTATATTTCTTATGAAGCGGGCGAATAAGTGGTTCCCAGAAATGGAGAAGATCCTAAAGGAGAATGGCATACCAGAAGACTTTAAATATTTGGCTGCCATTGAGGGGGGGTTTATGAACGCTGTTTCTCCGGCTAATGCAGTTGGCTTTTGGCAAATAAGAAAAGATGCAGGCAAAGAAAATGGTCTGGAAATAGGTAGAGATGTTGATGAAAGATATGATCCTATTAAGTCTACAGAGGCGGCATGTAGATATCTGAACAAAGCATATAAAAAGTTTGGCAACTGGACCAATGTCGCGGCATCTTACAATCGGGGCATGTCTGGACTGGGGCGAGCGTTGAGTAATCAGCAAGAAGGATCTTATTATGATTTGATGCTTAATGATGAAACTTCACGTTATGTTTTTAGAATCCTGGCCATTAAAGAGATTTTTCAGAATCCTAAAAAGTATGGATTCAACATTAATGCTAGTCATCTTTATAAGTCAGAGGAACTGCGCTATGTAACCATTGATTCAGATATTAAAGATTTGGTTCAATTTGCTAAGGATCAAGGTATTAACTACAAGCTTCTCAAAAGGCATAATCCCTGGTTGCGGGATGATAACCTTAACGTAAGGCGTGGCAAATCTTATCAGATTGCTATTCCAATCATATAAATTGAAAATAGTTGATTTTGTTTAAATAATTTGGCGATTATTGCGGCACTTACTCTTTAGTATTATTTAAATTAAAATTTATGTTTTTAAAAGGAAAAGCTAATGGTGTCCAAACAGTCTTATTAGCATTAATATTTTCAAGCTGTGCCTCTATAGTTAGCAAAAGCAGTTATCCAATTGTTATTAATAGTAAGCCTGCTAGTGCCACGGTAAAAATTACTGATGGAAAAGGAAGGAGCGTTTTTCAAGGCACTACTCCTGCGACCTTAAGTCTTAAGTCTGGTCAGAGTTATTTTAAACGAGCCAGTTATCAAGTTCATTTTAGCCTTGAAGGATATGATGATAGAGTAGTTCCTTTAAACTGTAAAATTGATGGCTGGTATTTTGGCAATTTGATTTTTGGTGGAGGGTTAGGTCTGTTAATAATAGATCCAGCAACTGGAGCTATGTATAAATTGGAAACAGACATCTTAGTAGAAACTTTATCTAAATCAACAGCTAGTCTTGAAGAAAAGGAGTTAAGAATTCTGGATGTCAATAACATCCCACAAGAATGGAAGAGCCACCTTATTTTGTTGGGTGACTAATCCAATTAAACTTTTTAAAGGGCGGTAATAAAATAAGTCGGAAAGGAGTAAGGGACTTTTTTGAACTGCCCTAATAATTTCATGCTCTTCATTCTAAATCAACCTGATTTGTCATCAGGTATAATATAAACTACCTACTGTTCTGTCTTATACTTGACATGTTTATAATTTAGATGAGAGCTAACTAAATCAATTTTGCCTTTTGTGTGTTTAAAGCTTTAACTTCATTGCCTAAATTTAATTTTACACATGGATAAGACATATTACGACCCTGCTGACCTTAAAAAATTTGGAAACATTGCTGACTTCGAGCCTGATTTAGCGAAAAAATTCTTCGACTATTATGGAGATGTATTTAAAGAAGGGGGGTTAACGGCAAGGGAAAAATCTTTAATTGCTTTGGCTGTTTCTCATGCCATTCAATGCCCATATTGTATTGATGCCTATACTTCAGATACTTTAGAAAAAGGGGTTACTGAAAAGCAAATGATGGAGGCCGTACATGTTGCAGCTGCCATTAGAGGTGGAGCCTCTTTAGTTCATGGCGTTCAGATGATGAATAAGGCCAAAAAATTGTCGATGTAAAAAATTAGTTATGTCAAAATCACTGTTAGCTCAACATCATGACCTTGCCGATAAAACCACTCAGGTGAAGATTTTATCAAATGGAATATTTGGTGAGGGTAAGCTACCAACATTTAAGAAAAAATTAGAGCCGATAGGCGAATTTCCATTAAAGCCGGATACCATTGAAATATTTCAGGTAAATGTCGGCTACATGTGCAATCAGGTTTGTAAACATTGCCATGTGGATGCCGGGCCTGATAGAAAGGAGATTATGACCAGAGAGACCATGGAATATTGTCTCGAGGTTTTGCGCAAAACAGATATTCATACCCTTGATTTAACAGGGGGAGCACCTGAGATGAATCCGGATTTCCGTTGGTTTGTGGAAGAGGCAAACAAGGCTGGTGTCAAAGAGATCATTGTAAGATCAAATCTGACCATAATTCTGGCCAATCCAAAATACCATGACCTGCCAGAATTCTTTAAAGAAAATAATGTAAGAGTAGTTTCCTCCCTTCCATTTTATCAGCCTGATAAAACGGACAGACAACGAGGAGAAGGCGTATTTGATAAATCAATTAAAGCGCTCAAAATGTTAAATGCCATCGGTTACGGAAGACCTGATTCAGGCTTGATATTAGACTTGGTTTATAACCCTAGCGGTGCGTTCTTACCAGGAGATCAGGCGGAGTTGGAAAGAGATTTCAAGAAAGAGCTTAAAAATAACTTTGACATCGAATTTAATAGCTTATTTACCATCACCAATATTCCGATAAGTCGCTTTTTGGAGTTTTTAATTCGGACAGAGAACTACGAAGATTACATGGAGAAGCTGGTTTCAGCATTTAACCCTGCAGCAGTAAAAGGGGTGATGTGTAGAAATACCATTTCGATTGATTATGACGGCTACATGTACGATTGTGATTTTAATCAGATGTTAGATATGAAGGTGGAAAAATCAGCAGGCCAGCATATCAAGGACTTCGATCTTGAAAAACTTTCAAAACGAAATATTGCAATCAATCAACATTGCTTCGGATGCACTGCAGGCGCAGGATCAAGTTGTCAGGGAGCAGTTGCGTAATTCTTTTACAAAATATTTGAAGTATGATTGAGCAGATAAGAGATGCCACTGATTTTTTACAGTCCAAGGGCATAGAGAATCCTGAAGTAGGGGTCATTTTAGGTACTGGTTTGGGCAGTAGGTTTATTGCCACCATGGATGTAATTAGGACCATTGAGTATTCAGATATTCCTCATTTTCCTTTGGTAACTGTCATGTCTCATGATGGCAAATTAGTGTATGGTACAATCCATGGTAAAAAAGTATTGGCCATGGATGGCCGTTTTCATTATTATGAAGGCTATTCCATGCAGCAAATCACCTTTCCTGTAAGGGTGTTAAAAATGCTTGGCATAAAGCAACTACTCCTTTCCAATGCTGCAGGAAACATGAACCTGAATTGGAAAAAGGGTCAGCTCATGCTTATTGATGATCACATTAATCTTCAGCCTGACAATCCACTGCGTGGGAAAAATTATGACGAGCTTGGGCCGCGTTTTCCGGATATGAGCCAGCCTTATAATGAAAGGCTAAACTCAGAACTTAAGGTAATTGCAAAAGAGAAAGGAATTCAACTCAATGAAGGTGTTTATGTTTCTGTGATTGGCCCTAATCTAGAAACACGGGCTGAATACAGATATTTAAGAAATATAGGTGCTGATGTTGTTGGTATGTCTACCGTGCCAGAGGTAATAGTAGCCAATCATATGGGTCTTCCATGCTCAGCTGTTTCTGTTCTTACAGATGATTGCGATCCCGACAATTTAAAACCTATAGATATTTCTGAAATTATTA
>NZ_SMLV01000050.1 GCF_009711525.1 Fulvivirga lutimaris | reverse complement strand
ATCTGTTTCAGCAGATAGGTCCAAATGTAATAAAGCTTCATTTCTAGCGTCTGTTCCTGTTAGATCAGTATCCATAACCATATGGTAGGAACCTGTATTGGGTCCATTCTCACTAGACACTTCGGTTCGGGCAAAGCTGGTATTGGGGATGCACCATGCAGAGCCAAAGGCGCCTGATTCAAAATCATCAACAAAAGGTAAAGTAGAATAGGTGGGCAAACACGGAGCAGGTGTTCTGATGACAATATCATCAAAAGCGAATCCATCAGAAGTGGACAAATCCGCTAGATCAATAAAGAAATTATCTCTGTGAAGAAATCTTACAACAAACTGATTTGTAAAACTCAACGCATTTTCTGCAGCTATCTCATCTAAGTCAATTATTATTTTTTTCCATGTATTATTAGTGTAATTCTCACCATTTAAAAAGGTGATTCGTGTAAAAGTTGAACCACCATCATCAGAAAGGAAAATTCCATCAATATCATTTTCATCTCCAAATTCCTTCCAGTAGAATTCCATTTCCAAATTCGTCTGGCCACTAAGATCTAGAAATAAGAGCGCTTCATTTGTACCAATATTACGTGCTGGCACAGTTTCCATAGTTAAGTGATATGAGCCATTGTTTGGTTCATTTAAACTAGAAACAGCAACACTTGAAAAGCTATTAAAAGGAACACACCATTCAGAGCCCAATGTACCTGATTCAAAATCCTCCAAATAAGGGAAGGAGTTGATGGCAACTGCCGAGCATCCAGATCCGCTTGTTATATTGATGTCATCAAAAGCGAAACCATC
>NZ_SMLV01000297.1 GCF_009711525.1 Fulvivirga lutimaris | reverse complement strand
ATGAAAAATATTTTTAGATATATCTAAAAATCATATCTTTGGCACTATGTTAAGTTTTGCGGAAGAAAATTACCTAAAGACAATATATCATCTGTCAGAGGAGATTGATGGTGCAGTCTCAACAAATGCCATTGCAGAAAGCCTTAACACCAAGGCTGCTTCAGTAACGGACATGATCAAAAAACTCTCTAACAAAGGGATTCTCTCCTACCAAAAATATAGAGGCGTGCATGTATCTGAATCAGGAAAAAAAGCTGCGCTGCAGGTCATCAGAAAACATCGACTTTGGGAGACCTTTTTAGTAGATAAATTAAAGTTCAATTGGGACGAAGTTCATGAGGTAGCAGAGCAGTTAGAACACATCAATTCGGCATTGCTCATTAAACGCCTTGATGAGTTTCTGGCCTACCCCAAATTCGACCCACATGGTGACCCAATTCCAGATGAAAATGGTGAGTATAAATCCAAACCACAAGTAGCCCTAAATCATGTAAAAGCAGATACGATTGGAATAATCGTATCTGTAAAAGATACAAGTAATGCATTTCTAAAATATCTGGATAAAATCGGTATTTACCTGGGAGCAAAAGTTAAAATTTTGGAAAAGGTAGAGTTTGATGGCTCATTAGAAATACAAATAGATTCTAAGAAAACAGTTTTCATTTCAAAGGAGGTTTCAGAAAATATATGGATATCAGAATAGCAGGTTTAGCTCTTTTAATAAGTATCATTTTATCAGGGTGCAACTCTAACAGCGAGTCTTCTGATAATGGAAGAATTACGATTGTTACTACCACTGGAATGATTGAAGATGCAGTAAAGAATATCGTTGGAGATAAGGCCGATGTTCAGGCCTTAATGGGGCCTGGTGTTGACCCTCATTTATACAAAGCCACACAGGGAGACCTGCAGAAACTCACCGGCTCAGACATCATATTTTATAACGGACTGCACCTTGAAGGCAAAATGGGTGAAGTGTTTGAAAAGTTAGCATTTCAGAAACCTGTAGTAGCCGTTGCCAATAGCATCTCTCCTGCTCGCTTGAGGAAAGTTCCTGAATTTAATAATAACTATGACCCACATATATGGTTTGATGTAAAACTATGGCAGGAAGCAGTTAAAGAAGTTAATCGTTACATGCAACAATACGACTCTGCTAATGCAAGCTATTATCAGCAAAATGCTAGTACATATCTTAAAATACTCGACTCACTACATTCATTTGTCCAAAAGGAAATAAGTACCATCCCTGAAACTCAAAGGGTATTAATCACAGCTCATGATGCATTCGGATATTTTGGTGAAGCCTATGATATTAAAGTAATGGGCCTCCAAGGCATCTCTACCCTTTCGGAATATGGGCTGAGAGACGTTGCTAACCTTGTGGACTACATAAAAACCAATAAGATCAAGGCAGTTTTTGTAGAAACCTCAGTTTCCAATAAAGCTATCAATGCTGTTGTTGAAGGCTGTCAGCAAAGTGGATATGATGTTTTTATTGGTGGCAACCTCTACTCTGATGCAATGGGTGCCAAAGGATCAGCAGATGGTACTTATGTTGGAATGGTTCGGGCTAATGTCAAAACAATTGTTAGCGCTTTAAAATAGTAATTAAGATGATCACTCAAGTAGAAAATCCAATTGTTGAAATCCATGACCTAACGGTGTCTTACGACAAAAAACCTGTTTTATGGGATGTAGATTTATCTCTGCCTAAAGGTCATTTAATTGGTATAATTGGCCCGAATGGCGCTGGGAAATCAACACTTATTAAATCTGTAATGGGATTAATACCCAATAGCAGTGGCTATATAAAACTTTTCGATCAGGACCTTTCTAAGGTTAGAGGCAGGATCAGCTACGTACCTCAGCGCGAAACTGTAGACTGGGATTTTCCAGCTTCGGTCATTGATGTCGTGTTAATGGGAAGATACGGCAAGCTTGGGTTGTTTAAAAGACCAAGAAAGGCCGATATTGAAGTAGCAATGGACTGCTTAAGAAAAGTGGACATGGAAGCTTTTAAAGACCGTCAAATCTCTCAGCTTTCAGGAGGGCAGCAACAACGTGTATTTTTAGCCAGGGCACTGGCACAACAAGCGGATCTATATTTTATGGATGAGCCGTTTGCAGGTGTTGATGCAGCTACAGAAAAAACGATTATCAAACTACTCAGAGAAATGACAGAACGCGGAAATACTGTGATTGTGGTGCATCATGACCTTCAATCAGTTCCACAGTATTTTGATTGGGTAATTATGCTGAATATGAGATTAGTGGCTTCTGGCCCTACGGAAAGCACTTTTACCTCTGAAATATTACAAGAAACCTATGGTGGGAAGCTTACTTTGCTATCTGAAGTAGGAAACCTACTGAAACAAGGCAGATTCCCAAGTCGTGAGCAAACAGAAGTAAAGAATTAATGGAAACATTTCTCGACTTTTTCTCTTTCAGTGACCCGAATGTAAGGTATGTTGTTTTAGGATCAATCCTAATTACAGCTAGTTCTGCAATTGTTGGCTCCTTCACATTCCTAAAAAAGAAAGCCTTGGTTGGGGATGCCGTAGCTCATGCCGTTTTGCCTGGCGTTTGTCTTTCATTCATATTATATGGCGAGAAAAATCCTTTGGTATTAATTATAGGTGCATTTACAACAGGCTGGATAGCGTTAACGCTTATTGATTTCATTTCTTCCAAATCGAAAATTAAAGAAGATACGGCCATTGGCCTGATTCTATCTGTATTTTTCGGGATTGGAATTTTTCTACTGACTATCATTCAAAAATCCGGTAATGCTGCACAGAGCGGTTTAGATCAGTTTCTATTTGGAAAAGCGGCCTCTCTGGTAGGCTCAGACCTTATCACTTTTGGGCTGGTAGCTGTGCTTTTACTAGTGGCTGTTTACCTTTTCTTTAAAGAGTTTACACTCATCTCCTTTGACAAAGACTTTGCGGCCTCTGTAGGCTTGCCAATTAGAGCAATGGAGCTGATTCTTACTACTCTAACGGTATTAGCTGTAGTGGTGGGGATACAAGCTGTAGGCGTAGTCCTTATGGCTGCTATGCTTATAACACCAGCAGCTGCAGCCCGATTCTGGACTGAGAAAATAAAGGTAATGATATGGCTTGCTGCTATTTTTGGAGCTTTTAGTGGTATATCTGGAGCCTACATCTCTTATGTAGCGCCTTCTATGCCTACTGGACCCTGGATTGTTATTGTAATATCAAGCATTGCCTTTTTCTCCTTCTTTTTTGCTCCTGGCCGAGGTATAATTCAAAGATTGCTTACCCAAAAGAGGATCAAAAAACATATAGTGGATGAAAACATACTAAAAGCACTTTATCAACTGGGAGAAGAGGAGAAAAACTTCTTCGACAAAAGAACCATCGAAACAATCCTTTCTAAAAGAACTTTAAGAAGAGATTTGCTTATAAAAAGCTTAAAGCGACTAAAGCGTGAAGGCTATTTGAAGCATAGTGATGGGCTTTGGTTTTTTACTACTGAAGGTAAGAATAAAGGTCAGCGTGTTGTTAAGCTTCATCGACTTTGGGAAGTTTATTTAATTCAGTATTTGCGCATTGCTCCAGACCATGTTCACGATGATGCCGATACAATAGAGCACGTTTTAACACCAGAACTTGAAGCAAGGCTTGAGAAATTGCTAAACTACCCGAGTACTGATCCTCATAAATCAGAAATACCATATGAGTAACGATTTGCAAATTATATTGGCAGGTTCATTTGTAGCCACCGCTTGCGGTTTGCTAGGGTGCTATCTCATTTTAAGAAAAATGGCTATGGTTGGTGATGCCATCTCGCATGCTGTTTTACCCGGCATTGTTCTGGCTTTCCTTTTCACAGGCTCCAGAGACTCTGTTACCATGGTGATAGGTGCTGGTATCATTGGTGTTTTAACTACCTTTCTTATTGAGTTTTTTCATAAGAAAGGAAAACTACAGACTGATGCTTCCATTGGTGTGACTTTTACTTGGCTTTTTGCCATAGGAGTTATATTGATCTCGGTATTTGCCGGTAAAGTAGATCTTGATCAGGATTGTGTACTTTATGGAGAGATTGCATATGTGCCTATCGATCTTTGGATAACCGATGCAGGCACGGTCATGGGACCAAGGGTTTTGTATATATCTGGCACAGTTCTTTTAATCATTTTGGTATTTATTGCTACAGGATACAAAGAACTATTCCTAACCACCTTTGATCCTGCTTATGCCACTGCTGTTGGCATTTCAACGGTTTTATGGCATTATCTACTAATGGGTGCCGTATCAATAACCACTGTAGCTTCGTTTGAATCTGTTGGAGCCATTTTAGTGGTAGCATTACTTATAGCGCCACCGGCCACAGCTTATTTACTCACTGAGGATCTATTCAAAATGATGGTTTTGACCACCATTATTGGTGTACTAGTTTCAGTTTCAGGATATTATCTTGCTGTCGCTACGGATGGATCTATAGCAGGTGCCATGGCAACAATGGCAGGCTTGTTTTTTGGATTGGCCTTCTTATTCTCACCTACTGAAGGTTATTTGGTAAAGAAATTTAGAAAAGAAAAAGCCGTTATGCATTAAATGCTCAACGATCAGTCGGATCGCTTCTTTTTAAGCTTGGAAACAATCCTTACATCTGCTCTTCTATGCTCTTCTGCATCACCTTCTTCATCAGTTATGGATCCAAAACCACGAGCCACTATTCTACTCTCATCTACCCCCTGATCTACGAGGTAATTAAGAACGATTAAAGCTCTTTTATTGGAAAGCTCGAGATTATAACGAGGATTACCATCCTTACTCGCATAACCCGCAATATCAATTGTTAAGAAGCTGTATTTGTAGATCATTTGAACAATGCTGTCCAATTCAGCGCGATGCTTATCCCCAATGGCACTTTGATCATTATTAAAGAAAATGCGGTGTGTTTCATCCATCAACTTTATCTCATGCTCATCATATTCAGGCTCAATATCATTTGATGCAATCTTCACAGCACCTGATTCAGTAGTAGTGCCCGAATTATTACCGGGTGCATCCGGATTTCCATAATTAGCAGCTATTAAAGCCTTCTGATCTAAATTATCACCATGGTATTTAACCATGAATATGTCACTAAAACCCAAACCACCTTCTCTTACCGAAGCGTAATACCCGGTTCTTTGATCCGGAGAAATATTGAAAGATATCTCATCATCCGGTGTGTTTACAGGATAACCAAGATTTTCAGGAATAGACCATTCTCCTGTTAGACTATCGTATACTGATTTAAAAATGTCGTAACCGCCATAGCCTTTATGACCGGTACTGCTGAAATATAAGGTCTTGCCATCATAAGCCAAAAATGGACTATCCTCATCACCAGGAGTGTTAATTACTGCTCCAAGGCTTTTAGATTTATACCAATCCTTACCCTTATCATCTTTAATACAGTAATAAATATCTATACCGCCTTCATTACCTGGTCTGCTGCTGGTATAGAATACCATGTCCGGTGATGACGTTTCAGTAATAGAGTTTTCACTGTAAATGCTGGAATTTATTTTATTGGTTAGAAACTCAGGTTCTGACCAGTTTTGTCCATCATAATCTGAGTAATAAATATCACCAGCTCCGGTGTCCTTGTACAGATACAACCTGTTTCCATCAGGCGACAATGCAATATTTGCATCGTGATACTCAGTATTGATCGGAGGGCCAATATTCTTAGCAGGACTCCATTTACCACCAACTTTTCTTGAGATAAATACATCTTCAAAATAGAAGTTATCCTTATCCACATCAGGGCTGGTATTATCCTCCTGCCTTCTTGAGGTAAATATCATCACATCTCCTTTATAGTTAAGCACCGGGGCATAATCAGGCCATACTGAGTTAATTTCTTCGCCAATTGGCACTATTGAATACTGTGATGGTTTGTTAATGATGTCTTTTCCATTATTGCATTCTAAAATTCTGCGTGATACTACCTGAGGCATCACCCTGTCTCTTCCTCTATAGCTTCTGTCACCCAGCACCTTTTTCTTATACCGTTCATAATAGCTCAAAGCGTTATCGAAATCAAGGCCATAATGATAGGCACGGCCAATATGATATAATAAATCAAAACGATAATTGGGTTTCTGCTCCAGTATTCTCAACAAATAAGGCAAAGCCTGATCCTTGTTGATAGTTTCAAGGTAAAGGCTGCCTGCCATCCAATTGGCTCGCAGGTTTGAGGGATCTAGATCTGCTGCCTGAATGTACAATTCTTTAGCAATCTCTATAGCCTCTTTCTGTTGTTTGTAAATCTGGTCTGCCTGTTCAAGATATACATTGGCTAAAGCCACAGGGTCATCCTGGGCTTGCATCTTCAATGATGCCAGTAAGCAAAGGGTTGTTATAGCTAGGAGCTTTTTCACGTCAGTTTAAAAAATAAGCCGCTTTTCGAACAAAAATCAACCCTTAATATAAATACTATATTTATCTATATCAAATCACTTAAACAATGTGATGACATAAATTGGCCCAATTCATTTAAAATCAAACATTTAGTTATATTTTACATTAATATATACTGTATACTTGAAGCTTGATTTAAGCGCCTACGGTGATAAAGCAAAGTAATGAAGGATTACTACCTACGTGAGAGTTTTAAAAGAAATGTCAAGCTGACAGATAGAATTTCTGTAATTCTTACGGTATTGATGGTACTTTTAGGACTGGTCTATTTTATAGTTTCACTCCAAAGAGACACGACACTCTATATTACAATCTGGCTGTTAGCCCCCATATTTTTAACGCCATATGTGCTTAACAAATTTGGCCTAAATAAACTAAGCAGATTTATTTTAAGCACGCTGTTACCCATTCTTGCGTTAGTTATTTCAGTTCTGAATAAAGCAGGACACAACGATGTGGTTTTTATTAACTCAGTCAACTACTTTGATGTGCGTCTGGTAATCATCAATTCGGCCATTATACCATTTATACTTTATGATCTCAAAGAAGTTAAAAGCCTAATACTGGCCGCCCTTCCTTCATTTATAGCATTGGCAACGTTTGATCCTGTGCATAATTATTTCAATGTTGGCTTCTATCAGCTTGGGCTACAAAGTGATGACTACTTTTTCTCTGCTAATTTGTATTCTGGGATCACCTATTTCTTTATTGCCTTTGTTTTGACCAATCTTAAGTATCAGGTTTATAAAAGCGAATCGAAGACAATAGAAGAAAATCAGAAGGTTAAAATGTACCTGGAAGCATTAATCAAATTGGGGAATTCAGAAAGTATAAACCTGGGGATAGTTGATAAAGCCAAGCAGGAACTATTAAAGGTAGGCAAAAAATGTTTTGGAGTTTCTAGAATCAGCTTATGGAACTACCACAGTGATGAAGGCTGTATAACATGCGAATATCTATTTGAAAATGAAGTCATGACTTCGCCAGAAACCAAATTGAGAGCCCAGGACTTCCCTAAATATTTTGTTGCTCTAAAAAAACAGCAATTGATTATAGCACAAGATGCGGTGAATGATGACATGACTAATGAGTTTGCCCAAAGTTATCTTGAACCACTCAATATCAAATCAATGATGGATGCACCTTTCCTCAATCTTGGAAAGTTAGGTGGTGTGATATGTTGTGAACAGCAAGACTCTTTCAAAGACTGGGGGGCTGCAGAAAGTCTTTTTTTAAAGGCTCTTGGCGATTTTCTATCTTATTCCATAAGTGTTGAAGCTCGAATGGAACAGAATAAACTGCTCACAGCAAAGAATGCTGAGATTACCACCATCAATGATAATCTTGAAAGAATTGTTGCTGACCGAACCAAAGAACTTGAAATCAAAAATGTGCAGCTCACCGAGTATGCCTATATCAATTCTCATATTCTAAGAGCCCCTGTAGCAAGAATAAGCGGTCTTTACAACCTGTTCAAAATGCAGACCCAGCAAAACTCGGAACTATTGGGTCATATGAGCAATTCGATACATGAATTGGAAGAAGTAACCTACAAGATCAATCGTGCTATTGAAGAACACGGTGAGGTGAGCCGTGATAATATCAGGCTATAGCAAATTTCTTTCTGTAAAGACGCTTCCAATAACTAATTAAAGGAACGCCAAGCATTGCTGGCCCAACCCAGAGTATCCAGTGATTAAACTCCGTCATTCTGCCCATGGTGACTGCAAAAGCAGTGGCTGCTGCAATGTAACTTCCCATCATGCCATCAATGTGATATATGTACCAGTAGAAGGCATTTGTTGGTCTCTTTATAAAAAGCTTAAGTCCTCCGACACCTGCGTTAATTGTAAACACTCCAAAGAAAACAGACAACCAACCAAGTACAGCCTCTTGTCCGGTTGTCAACAGGTAGATACCATATCCACCAAATGACAACCCCGCTAACATGGTGAAGGCTCCGGCAAACCAGTCATAAGTTTTAGGCTTTTGATCTTTATGTAGCTTTTTCAATTTCAATATCCTAACCCCACTAAAGCACCCATAATAGCTTAAAAAGCTGATCATAAATAAGAAAGGGATAAACTTAAAGGAAGAGAGCACCACAGCAGTGATAAATACATAAGTCATAGCATAGAAATACACTTTGCCGGCTTTGCGGTGAGCCTGTCCTCCTTTTTTAGTTGTCATTGCCATTGGGCCTGTAATGAGTGATATTACACCTGCTATCACATGAGAAATTGCTATTACTTTGAGTGGTTCCATTTTATATCGATTAGTTGATGGGCCAAATGAAAGCCCTTAATCGGATATCAAAAAATCAAAGGTGTAGAATGGAAGATGATGGTATGAATGGGAAGAATTTATGTCGTTTTTTGCTCAATAGCAGACAAAACGCTATCCGCAAGATTCCTGGAAACAGGCACTTTCATCTCAGTATTGGCAAGTGTAAGCTCGTAGCCACGCGCATTGCCATCTACACTCCTCACCTTTTCAAGATTAACAATATAACTTCTGTGGCATCGCACAAAAATGTTTGGCATTTCCTCCAACACATTCTTAATTCTATTTCGAAGTAAATGCTTTTTGACAGTTTCTGTCTCTGAAATGATGAGCTCCAGATAGTTGCCATCAGACTTCACGAAAAGCAATTGTGATGCTGGTATTTGATATTCGACTTCTCCATTCTCATTTTTAAGGACCAGCAGTTGCTCCTCTTCAGCCCCTATTGGATGCTCTTTAATCTGAGAAGTGATTTTCTGGGCCTCAAGAGCATACTTTTTAAAGTATTTGGCCTGATCATAATAGATATAGAAGAAGACAGGAATAATACCCACAGCCAATGTACTAACCTGCAGATCAATTATCACTTCCCAAAAGCCCCCTTGTATATAGTTCATTGCATATAGAAAGGCAGAATTGGCAAAACCTATAACGATAAAGTTTAATATGGTGTATAATAACTCTTTCCATACCATCCATTTTTGAGGTGCGAAAAAGCTGCTAAAAAAGTAGGGAATTAAAATGCTCATTAAGACAATACTCAAAAACGTAATTGCCCCAAACTGCAGGCAGATTTGATACAGTGTCCAGCCGCGAATGCTATCCAGGTTAAATGGTCTGAAGAACACTAAAAATCCCGCTACAAATAGACCGAATATTGCGGCACGTTTTAACCTGGTAAGTATACTTTCATCATTAGGATGTGGCTTGCAGCCCCAGCGCTTTATCTTATCAATCACCATTCAAATATAAAGCGTGTCGGTCTATTCTTGCCATGTAGAAAGTAATATTCCTACTTTTGCCAAAATTTAGAATATGAACCCATCTACACAGGATACTATTGTTGCCTTATCAACCGCTCCGGGAGTTGGAGCCATTGGGGTGATACGCCTTTCTGGCGATGAAGCCATTACAATTACCAATAAGGTATTTAAGGGTAAAGACCTCACCAAGCAGGAGTCGCATACCATTCATTTTGGTACTATCAGAAATGGCGATAAAGTAGTTGATGAAGTACTCGTATCACTGTTTATAGCGCCTAAGTCATTTACCAAGGAGAATGTAGTGGAGATCTCCTGTCATGGCTCACCTTTCATATTGAAGCAGGTGATCAAAGTATTATTGCAAAATGGTGCCCGTCTTGCAAAAGCTGGTGAATTTACACAGCGTGCATTCCTTAACGGTCAGTTTGACCTGGCACAGGCTGAGGCTGTTGCTGATTTGATTAATGCCGATTCAGAAGCTTCTCATGAAGCAGCTTTAAAGCAAATGCGCGGTGGCTTCTCGGAGCAGATTAAAACTTTGCGCGAAGAGCTCATCCATTTTGCTTCTATGGTTGAACTTGAATTGGATTTTGGCGAAGAAGATGTGGAGTTTGCCGATAGAGATGATCTTAAAAAGCTGATCAATGACCTGCAAGCCGTGATTGTAAAACTAATTTCCAGTTTTGATCTGGGCAATGTAATTAAGAACGGTGTACCTACTGTAATTGCAGGCAAGCCAAATGCAGGCAAGTCTACCCTACTCAACGCCTTATTAAACGAAGAAAAGGCCATTGTCTCAGATATTGCCGGCACCACTCGTGATTTCATTGAAGATGAAATTAATCTGGGCGGAATCAACTTCAGGTTTATTGACACGGCCGGTCTCCGTGAAACAACCGATATCATCGAAGCCATGGGTGTGAAGCGTACACAGGAGCAAATGCAAAAGGCTTCGCTCATTATTTACATGGTGGACATGGCCAATGACGAGCTGGTGGACATGCACCGCGAGATTAACAAGCTGGAGAACCTTGGCATCCCATTTATAGTGGTGGGTAACAAGTTGGATAAGGCAAAAGCAGAGATCAAAGAAGCCATTGAAAAGATCAAAGGCTCTGTACTAATATCAGCTTACAGCAAAGACAACCTAGATGCGCTTAAAGACCGCATTTTAGAAGTGGTAAACCTTGACAACTTCAAAACTGGTGATACGGTAGTGACCAACATCAGGCACTATGACAACCTGCTAAAAACCAGAGATGCTCTGCAAGATGTACTCAACGGGCTGGGCATGAATGTAACTGGTGACTTCCTGGCTATGGACATCCGCCAGGCGCTGCATTATTTAGGTGAAATCACAGGTGAGATCACCACCGATGATCTTTTGGCCAATATTTTCAGTAAGTTTTGTATTGGGAAGTAATCATCACAAAACAGAAAGCACCTATTGCTCCGCATCTTTGAGAGAAAGGAGTTGATCTGTGGTACATTCAAACACCAATGGCCACAGTTCTACTAGAACCACAGAAATATGGTCCCATGTGGCGTAAATGGCCTAAGAGAAATCAAAAATACCTTAAATTCGTAAAAATTAGTGAAATAGCAGGCACGCTCGCTAACCTAATGTTTTAAACAATATAATATGAAACAGAATATTCAAC
>NZ_SMLV01000229.1 GCF_009711525.1 Fulvivirga lutimaris | reverse complement strand
TTAGCGTTTTCATTCTTGATTTTAGGTAGCTCAACTGCTAGTGCACAAGCTTCCGCAGATTCAGGATTAAGTGCGGCAACTACGCTTTACATTTTAGCAGGATTTGTTGTCTTTACAGCAATACTTGTCTTATACGTTTCAGTAGTTATCCTGCGATTACTAAGGTTTATTGTAAAAGAGGAAGCCGCTAAGAAGGCGGAATTGGCTGGAGAACCAATTGTTGAAGAAGAAAGCTGGTGGTCAAAATTTGTAGACAAGGCTAATGATGTTGTTCCTATTGAAGAGGAAGACACTATTATGCTAGATCATAATTATGATGGCATTCGAGAGCTGGATAACCATTTGCCGCCGTGGTGGAAGTGGACATTCTACTTATCAATAGTATTTGCTATAGTTTATATGGTTTCATATCATGTAATAGGGAACATGCCTTTGCAAACAGCAGAGTATGAAACTGAAGTGGCACTGGCCAACGAAGCGGCTCTAAAGCGTGCTGCTAATGCTCCTGTTGCAAATATTGATGAATCAAATGTTGAGTTGGCGACTGATCCTGCAGATTTAGCAAAAGGTAAGCAGGTATTTTTAAATAGCTGCGCTCAGTGCCATAAAGAACAAGGTGAAGGAGGTATAGGGCCTAATTTGACAGATGACTACTGGTTACATGGTGGTAGTATAAGTGAAGTATTCATTACCATAAAAAAAGGTGTTCCTGAAAAAGGGATGATTTCATGGGAGCCTGTTTTATCACCAACACAAATGCAAAACGTAGCGTCCTACATTATGACCTTAAGAGGAACTAACCCTCCAAATGCCAAGGCACCACAAGGGGAGTTGTATACTCCAGATGTTGACGGTGCTGAAGAGGAAGAGCAACCTGCTGATTCATTACAGCTATCACAAGTTAATTAACTTGAGCTAGTAAGAAGGAGGAGATGATGGAAGAGAATTTATATGAGTATGATGAGCAGTTCAGAGATGGAATTGCAACAGTAGATGAGGAAGGTAAGAGGGTATGGGTTTATCCCAAAAAACCTAAAGGGTATTTCCATAACCTCAGAAAGATGGTGTCAGCGCTTTTATTGCTGATGCTTTTCGCAGGGCCTTTTATAACTATAAGTGGCAGGCCGCTTTTGCTGCTCAATATATTCGAAAGAAAGTTTGTCATTTTTGGACAGGCATTTTGGCCACAAGACTTCTTTCTGTTGGCGTTGCTGCTCATTACCTTCTTCGTTTTCGTTATTCTCTTTACCGTAGTTTTTGGTAGACTTTGGTGTGGATGGGCTTGTCCCCAAACGCTGTTTATGGAAATGGTTTTCAGAAAGGTTGAATACTGGCTTGAGGGTGATGCAAATCAGCAAAGAAAGCTTAATCAGCGCGATTGGGACTTTGACAAGGTATGGCGTAAAGGGCTTAAGCACATTATTTTCATGCTCATTTCTATAGTTATAGCCCACACGGTTATGGCTTATCTTATTGGGTATAAAGAGGTAATAAATATTGTTAGCCAGCCACCTTCAGCACACCTCTCAGGATTTATTGGACTCACCTTTTTTACATTCATATTTTACGGTGTATTTTCCTATTTGAGAGAACAGGCATGTATAGCTATTTGTCCTTATGGTCGCTTGCAGGGAGTTTTATTAGATAAAAAATCCATAGCTGTAATGTATGACTGGCTAAGAGGCGAACCAAGAGGTAAGATCAAAAAGAATACTGTTGCACAACCCAAAGGAGACTGCATTGATTGTAAACTTTGTGTTCATGTTTGCCCTACAGGTATTGATATAAGAAATGGTACCCAACTGGAATGTGTAAACTGCACGGCCTGTATTGATGCTTGTGATGAAGTGATGGCTAAGATTAATAAGCCAAAGGGTCTGATACGCTATGCTTCTTATGATTCTATTAAGGAAGGAGTAAAGGGACTTTTTAATAATAGGGTAAAGGCCTATTCTGTGGTTTTATTATTACTAGTATCGGTGCTGATTACTGCTCTGGCCACAAGATCAGAGATTGATGTTACTATTTTAAAAGTACCAGGGCAGCTATATCAAAAAACGGATGATGGACAAATCACTAACTTGTATAATGTACAGTTTATCAATAAAACCTTTGAACCTACTGAAGTGAGCCTAAGAGTGTTGGGACTAAATGAAGCAGAAATATCTAAGGTTGGTGGTGGTGATCTTAAAATTGAAGCTAATAGCCTGGCCGAAGGTGTTTATTTTATTAAAATTCCAGCGGAGAGTATAAAATCTGCCAAGACAAATGTGACTGTTGG
Organism: Fulvivirga lutimaris; assembly: GCF_009711525.1. Classification (GTDB taxonomy): domain Bacteria; phylum Bacteroidota; class Bacteroidia; order Cytophagales; family Cyclobacteriaceae; genus Fulvivirga; species Fulvivirga lutimaris. The sequence goes on along the minus strand of NZ_SMLV01000229.1, from coordinate 4,561 downwards.
GGTTTATGATGGAGAGGAACTAGTTGATGAAATTGACACTAAATTTCTGGGACCGGTTTCAATAAGTAATTAAAAATGATTTATTTAAAAATATCAATATGAACTGGGGACATAAAATAGTAATAACTTTTGTAGTGTTTGCGGCTATTATCATTTCTATGGTAGTAATAAGTATGCGGCAAGATGTGAGCCTGGTTGCGCCTGATTATTATAAGCAGGAGATTGCCTATACGGAGCAAATGAATAAACTCCAGAATACCAAGAGTCTTGGTGATAATGCTCCTCAAATTAAATATGATCATGCTAAAAGGCATTTCGTAATTACTTCTAAAGAGTTTTTAGAAGGAGAATTACACTTCTACAGACCTTCAGATTCTTCTAAAGATATTAAAGTCGGCCTGTCTTTAGAGGGAGAGCCAAAGACTGTAGATGCGTCTAATATGATTTCAGGGCTCTGGAAGGTTAAGTTAAGTTGGGCGAAGGCAGGCAAGTCTTATTTTACAGAGAAGAATATTGTGATCTGATATGTGGGCAACACTAATATTAGGAGCGTCAATAGGTTTCTTCGGAAGCTTTCATTGTGTTGCTATGTGCGGGCCAATAGCTGCGTACATTCATAATAGTACTTCACTGAAATCGAGTGTGGTTTTATATAATCTGGGTAGGGTATTAACATATATAACATTAGGAGTTTTGCTCGCACTTGTTGGAGATGGGTTTGAGTTGTTTGGTTTGCAGCGTTGGATTTCAGTTGTGGCTGGAGTATTTGTGTTAATTGTAGTGTTGTTCCCGGTTGTTCAAAGGAAGTATTCATATTTAGCCAGCACATTTACACCACTTAATAAACTGAAGCATCAGCTAACAAAAGCTACTAAAGAAGGGAAGATGCTACCATATCTTTTTATTGGCATGCTAAATGGCCTTTTGCCATGTGGAGTTGTTTACCTGGCGCTGGCCACGTCATTATCAACAGCAAATATGTCCTCAGCGGCTATGCTCATGTTAGGTTTTGGCATTGGTACGTGGCCGCTGATGTTAATGGTTGGTTTTAGTGTTAAGTTTTTTGGTAAGACAGGCAGATTGAGGCTTAATTATGTTGTGCCAGCGTTATCTGTATTGATTGGTGTGCTATTGATAATGAGAGGGCTCGCACTTGATATTCCTTATGTTAGTCCCATGCTTTCGAAAATAGGACCTGATTACGGTTTTGCCAGTTGTGCTAAGCCATAGAAAATTGAGTTTAAATATAAAATATAGATCATTTTGATCATGGATAGTTTAAAAATAGTGAATGCTGCTGAAGCAGTGGCGCATATAAAATCAGGTAATAGAGTTTACTTACAAGGTGCCGCAATGACACCAACAGTGCTAATTGATGCCATGTGTGACAGGCACAATGAGCTGTCGGATGTGGAAATTATGCACATGCATACAGAAGGGGAGGCTAAGTATGCTCAATTGCCATGTTCTAATGCATTTAATATTAATAGCTGCTTTGTTGGCGCTAACGTAAGAAATGCTGTTAACAATGGGAATGGGAACTATATTCCTATATTCTTAAGTGAAATCCATTGGCTTTTTAGAAGAAACATTTTGCCGCTTGATGTGGCTATGATTCAGGTGTCACCTCCGGATAAACACGGGTTTTGTTCATTAGGAACTTCTATTGACGTTACTATTCCAGCTATTGAAACAGCCAAAATAGTGATAGCACAAATTAACCCTCATGTGCCCAGAACACATGGAGATGGTATAATTCATATTAGTAAAATAAATTTTGCAATTGAAGTTGACTTGCCCATTCACCAGTCTGCAATAAAAGAACCCAGTGACATAGAAAGAAGTATTGGTAAGCATGTGGCATCCCTGGTAGAAGATGGTGCTACGTTGCAAATGGGTATTGGAGGCATACCTAATGTTGTTTTGGCAAATCTTACAGATAGAAGAGGCCTCGGTATTCATACAGAAATGTTTTCTGATGGCATTCTACCTTTAGTGGAAGCAGGAATAATCACAGGGGAGCACAAAAAAGTGAAACCTGGAAAAATTGTAAGTTGTTTTGCTGTTGGATCCCAAAAACTCTATGATTTTCTTGATGATAATCCAGGTATTGATTTTAAGGAGGCCGCCTATACTAATGACACTGCATTAATAAGGAAGAATCCGAAAGTAACGGCTATCAATAGTGCCATAGAAATTGATTTAACTGGTCAGGTTTGTGCAGATACTATTGGTAGGTACCAGTTTTCAGGTGTTGGTGGTCAGATGGACTTTATCAGAGGTGCTTCTTTATCAGAAGGAGGAAAGGCCATAATAGCCATGCCTTCAGTTACCAAAAACGGCATGTCTAAAATAGTTCCATTTTTAAAAGAAGGAGCAGGAGTTACCACCACAAGAGCTCACGTTCATTACATAGCCACCGAATATGGTGTGGTTGATTTGTACGGTAAAAACCTGAAGCAGCGTGCTCAATTATTAACTTCTATCGCTCACCCTGATCATAGGGAAAATTTGGAAAGAGAGGCTTTTGAGCATTTTCATAGATAGATATTTTACAATCGTAATTTCAAAAGGGCTTAAAATAATTAAGCCCTTTTTTTATAAAAAAACACTTCAGCATTTTTTTTAAAACCAGTAATAAAAGTCATGTATTATACTGATTACGGTCATTAATTACTTCTTGATTGACCCCTAATATTGTGTAACAAAAAAGGAAAAAGCAATGAAAAAGCTAGTATTAATAATATTCATTATGAGTGCCATAGCACCAAGAATAGTAGCCCAAAAGTATTCCCTTTCAAGCAAAGAGTCAAAGCTGGAAGTGCTAGGTACTTCTACTCTACATGATTGGGAAGAGGTAGCTGAAGAGATGTCTGGTGATGCAGTGATCAGTTTAGAAAATGATCAAATAAGCATTGAGACTTTAAAGTTTAGTGTGCCAGTAAAAGCACTAAAAAGTGATCATGGTGCAATGGATAAAAATACTTATGAAGCTCTTAAAAGCAGTAAGCATCCAAACATTTATTATGAACTAAAAGAGGTGAAGTCTATAGAGAAAAATGGACAAGACTATAGCCTAAAAACCTCTGGAAATCTCACTATAGCTGGGGTGACTAAAAATATTGAAATGACCGTGACTTCTAAGCCAGTAGGTAATACAATCAGTTTTTCTGGAAAAGTAGATTTTAAGATGACTGATTTTAAAGTGGATCCACCTACAGCCTTATTAGGAACAGTTAAAACGGGTGATGAAATCACCATTCAATTTAATGTGAAATACAATAAGTAATCAAAACAATTAAAAACTAGAACAATGAAAACTTCAATCAAAATTTTGCTAATTACTGTACTTGTAAGCATTGCCGGATTAGGTTTTGCACAGCAAAATAGAACGTTACAGTTCGATCGACTTAATGGTCAGGATGGTCTAAATATATTTGAGACATCAAAAGAGGATACCGTGGCCTTTGAAAGATTAAAAGCACGACTTGGCGGTGATTTTGCCATGCAATTTCAAGCCATAACTCAAGGCAATGACTTGGGCAATCTTGTAAAACTTGGTGATAACTTCAACTTGCCTACTGCTAATTTGAATGTGGACGTCCAGCTAGAAGATGGTATTAAAATGCACCTAAGAACCTATCTGTCTGCAAGACACCATGAAGAAGCCTGGGTGAAAGGTGGACACATTCAAATGGATAAACTTGATTTTGTTAAACCTGGTTTTTTAGAAGGTTTTATGAAAATAGCAACTATTAGAATTGGTCTTGACGAATTCAACTATGGTGATGCTCACTTTAGAAGAACGGATAATGCTCGAGCAATTTACAACCCATTTGTAGGTAACTACATCATGGATGCATTCTCTACAGAGGCGTTTGGTGAACTAACTTTGCAAAATAATGGACTTCTTGCTGTTGTTGGTGTTACTAATGGTAAGCTCAACCAGAATGTTGTAATCAATGATAATAGTGATAACAAAATGTCTTTCTTTGGTAAGCTAGGTGTTGATAAACAAGTAAATGACGATACTCGCGTTAGATTAACAGGATCTTGGTACATCAATAAAGGAACTACCACAGGTACTTGGTTATATGGTGGTGACAGAGGTGGATCTAGATACTACAGCGTTTTGCATGACCAGGTTGATGGAGGTAGTGACTTCGAGGGCCGATTAAACGCAAGATTTACAGAGCTTACAGCTATTCAAATTAACCCATTCGTACAACTAGGAGGGGTAGAGTTCTTCGGAATCTATGAGGTTGCTTCTGGTAGTGCTGATGGTAATGACGGAGCCTACACTCAATTAGCTGGTGAGTTACTTTACAGATTTGGTAGCACAGATCAGTTATATGTTGGTGGTAGATTTAATACTGTAAAAGGAGCACGTGTAGATGGCGCCCCTGACCAGGAAATAAGCAGAATAAACTTAGGCGGTGGTTGGTTCATCACTAAAAATGTTATGATGAAGCTTGAGTATGTAAATCAGAAATATGACGGAGACGGTTGGATCGGTAGTAAATACGAAGGAGCTTACTTTGAAGGAGTAAATATAGAAGCT
>NZ_SMLV01000001.1 GCF_009711525.1 Fulvivirga lutimaris | reverse complement strand
TTTTGACTTAGACCCAAACAACATTGCAAGCATTTCGGTACTTAAAGGTGCAGCAGCTAGTGCACTATATGGTTCAAGAGCCACTAATGGTGTAATTGTAATTACTACAAAGGCCGGTAAGAAAGGTGTAAAGAAAGGACTTGAAGTTACATACAACGGATCTGTAAACTTCGAAGAGATATCAGGTATTCCAGATTATCAG
>NZ_SMLV01000079.1 GCF_009711525.1 Fulvivirga lutimaris | reverse complement strand
AATGCGAGTCATTTAGATCAACACTATTTTATAAAACAAGAATTTAATCCTGTTTTACATAGTGGTCTTAAATTTCCATCAGATCCAGAATTCAGTTCCCCTGCAGATCCTACTCTTTCCTGTCTAATGGCGGCAGAGCGCTGCATCCAGTTTATTAAGAATGAGCTATACTCATTAAAAAATCCCAAGTTGGACCCATCTTGGGAATTCATGAAATTCTTGGATTGGAAAGGTTCAAAAACTGATTTGGTGGAGCTTATTTATTCACTTCATGCTGCAAATATGCTCTCTGGTGACCTTAAAAACACTTTTCAGATGGCCGAAAAAGCATTTAATATTGATATTGGTAATTTTTACCGCATTTATACCGATATCAAGCTAAAGAAGAATCCAACAAACCTGCTAGATTCGCTTAAAACGGCATTTTTAGATAAAATGAAAAAAGAAATGGTAGAAAATTAATACCAAGTTGGTATCATCTTGTGAATAAATAAGTAGCAATCGATTCAGCTTTGAACATCGATTAACAAAACATATAAACTATGACAGCTACTATTATCACATCAGATGATTTGCAACAATTTAAACATGAACTTCTAGAAGAAATTAAAGCATTGATGCCTGGCAAATCAGCCGCTCAAAAACAATGGCTGAAATCTTCAGAGGTTCGTGAATTATTAAAAATATCACCTGGTACACTTCAAAATTTACGTGTCAATGGCCACTTGCCTTACACCAAAATAGGTGGAACTATCTTCTATGCCTTTGAAGACGTTCAAAACATGATCAACGAACACAAGCGAAATTAATTATTGGTATTCATCCCGGGTTCGCCCGGGCCTACCCAACTCATACTACCAATGAATTACATCAAACATTTAAATAATGTCTTTATCATGTTTGTCGAAGATGATAGACTCTCTCCTGGCCATATAAGTTTATACATGGCCTTGTTCCAATCTTGGAATTTAAATCATTTTGAAAATCCTGTATCTATTACAAGAGCAGAAATGAAGCAAGCCTCTAAAGTAGGCTCGAACAATACTTATGTAAAGTATTTAAAAGAACTTACAGAATGGAATTACATTAAATATAGTCCATCATATAATCCATTCATTGGAAGTGAAGTTAGCCTGTACAGATTTGATACAAGCTCTGTACAAGCACTGATACAGGAACGTCTCAAAAGTGATACAAGTACTGTACAAGCACTGATACCTCCTATAAAC
>NZ_SMLV01000308.1:7630-12482 GCF_009711525.1 Fulvivirga lutimaris | reverse complement strand
CGGTTTCTGTTATTCTTTTTTTGGTTGTTCCAATAATTCTGACCGTTTATATTTTTCCTGATTTTTTTATATTGATAATCGCAGGAAAGGGTTATTTAACAGCTATACCCTTTTTGAAAGTAACTCTATTATTTGCGATTGTTGTTCCATTTACTCGCCAGGCTGGAACTATTCTTGATAGTATGGGCAAGCCTAAAATCAACTTTTACCTCACTTTATTTAGTAGCGTTCTTAACGTTTTAATGAATTATCTATTCATTAGTAAATTTGGAGCAATAGGAGCGGCTTACGGAACTCTTTGTTCTTACAGTATAATCTTAATAGTTAATCAAGTATTTTTATATAAGTACCTCAACGTCAGTATCATAATGATATTGAAAATGTTATTCAGTTATTATTGGAATGTAACACTTTTTTTACTTCAAAAGAGGAAATCGATCTTTTAGTATGAGTGAATATCAAGCAATTCTTGTTCATAGCGTTTCTAGGTGGGATCAGCCGCTATCATCAGCATCATACTCCCTTGCAAAGGAGTTGTCAAAAACTCATTTAACTTTTTACATCGATCATCCTTTTACGTTAAAGGATGTATTTAAGAATTTCAGCAGTTATACCATCAAAAGAAGATTGAAAGCACTATTTCTTGGTAATGGCAGGTATCATCAAATCTATGATGATAATAGATCCTTAATTGCAGTATGCCCCATGGCTGTTTTGCCGATAAACTGGCTGCCACAAGGGCGTTTATACAACTTTTTATGGAGCATAAATAATGGCATTTTTAATATGACTCTTAAAGCCATTATTAATGATTATAATATTAAATCTTATGTTTATTTAAACTCATACAATCCCTTTTATGGGCATCCAATTACAGCAGAAAAAAGGCCAGGTATTTATATTTACCAGTCAAGAGATAATATTGTAAAATCCAATTATGTAAACAAACATGGTCCAAAATTAGAAATATTAGCAGCGGAATTCGCTGATATAAGAATGGGCACCTCCCGCGAGTTAACGGCAAAACTCAGTAAGATAAAGCCTTCTATTTTCTTTCCAAATGCTGCGAATGTAAAACTTTTTAAAACAAGCTTGAATGATATTCCGGCACCTGTCGAAGTAGATAGATCTAAACGTGTAATTGGATACTTTGGTAATGTTGGGGTAAGAATTGATTTCGACCTTCTAAAAAACATAGCTGAACGATTTAGCGAATGCCAGGTACTGTTAGTTGGTCCTAGTAATTATGAAAAGTATACAGACATAGACTTTTCAATGTATAAAAACGTGACTTTCACAGGAGCCAAAAGATTAGAAGAGTTACCCGCTTATTTGCGATACATGGATTGTACAATAATGCCTTTTTTGAAAAATGAATTGACAAAAAGCATATATCCTTTAAAAATAAATGAGTATCTAGCTGGTGGTAAGCCAGTTGTGTCTTCAGATTTCTCTGAAGACCTTAAAGAATTTAAGGATTTGATTTATCTTGCAAGTGATTATGATGCCTTTGTATTAGGAATAGAGCATGCGATAAGTGAATGTGACGAAGAGTTAGTGTTAAAAAGGATTGAAAAAGCTGAAGAAAATTCCTGGGAGGAGCGGGTTAAATTATTTTGGCAATTAGTTAAAAACCATAATGAAAAATCAAGATAGCGAAGAGAAGTTAGGGCCAAACGAAAATATATTGAGCTTTCTTATAATCTCTATTTGCGTAATTACCTGCCTGTTTATCTTTTTGAAGATTCTTTTTTTATAGATGTTACAGTCAATTAGTAAAAAACACATTTTAATTGCCGCGGTAGCTACAATTTTATCGATTTTATGCTCACTGCTCATAGCACTGGCTGGTGTTAAACTTGGGATTGTAGCGTTGATATTATTGCTTGGCTTGCCGGTGGCTTATCTCTGCATAGTGAACATTGAATTCGGGGTATACTTGAGTGTCACCCTGGGTTTTTTTCTGTACTTTATCATTAGAACCTTTAGGTTATTCAATGTGCCTCTTGGCACCGGCCTAGATGCATTGGCGATTTTAATGTTACTCGGACTAATGTTAAAGCTGAGGAAAGAAAGTTACCGCTCATTTGCAGGAAATGTAGTTAGCTTATGTCTTATTGTATGGTTAGGTGTTAATTTTCTGGAGTTTTTCAACCCTCTTGCTCCATCAAAAATGGGTTGGACCTATGCAGTAAGAAATAATATGTACATAATCATTATGTATTTTATTATTTATCATATTCTCTCACCAAAATTCATAAGAAATTTTATTGTAATCTGGATGCTTTATATGTTTCTGGCTGGCTTGTATTTGCTCAAACAAAAATATATTGGTTTAAATGCGATTGAAAATTATTACGTGTATGAAGATCCAATAAGGAAAACTCTATATAGAACGTGGGGAAAAATTAGGTACTTCTCTTTCTTTAATGACCCCATGTCTTATGGCATTATTTTGAGCAATTCTATAGTCCTCTCTTTTGGGTTACTTTTTACAGATATTAAAAAATATTATAAGTACATTCTGGTTGGGCTTACTTTGTTTATGTGTTTTTGCTTATTTCAGACTAACACGAGAACAGCTTTTTTCTTATTACCTCTAGGAATGATGGTTTTCGGATTAATTTCATTTGAGAAGAAAGTATTAGGAGTGGTGGGAGCCATATGTATGATGGGCTTGTTATTAATAATGATGCCAGGAATAGGTGGTAGGGTACATGTGTTTAAGACTGCTTTTAAGGGTAGTGAGGACCCGTCAATGAAGGTACGGCTTGAAAATCAAGCAATGCTGAGGCCTTATTTATATGATCAACCTTTAGGTTATGGGCTGGCTAGTACGGGTGGTTGGGGGCGTCAATTTAACCGTAATAGTTTTTTAGGTGAATTTCCTCCAGATAGTGAGTACGTGAGGATAGTAATAGAAACAGGATGGGTTGGACTGCTAATATGGCTCACTATAATGGTGCTAATATTTAGGAAAGGTGTCGTTGATTATTTTAAGGAGAGGGATAAAGATAAAAAAATATTATATGCTATATTTCTTGCCATATTTTATATGATAATAGTGGCTCAGTATCCGCAGGAAGCCTTGAGAATTCATCCCTCGGGAATATTAACTGCATTTATCATTGCCATACTGTCTAGATTAAAACAAGTCGAATTTAAAAGAATAGAATAAAATTTTTACTAATTGTTATGAGGAAGATTACACTTTTATCGATACTAATCGCATTGTCATTTGTTGTTTCAAATGGTCAGGATGTAGATTATAACACAATTGTTTTGCCAGCCAACCTTGAGAATGTTGGTACGCAGGAGAAGTTAGTACAGCTTGCATGGCAAAATTTCCCTGAGAATAAGAAGTACCAAGAGCAAATATTAATTGCTCAAGAGGATCTGAAGCAAGATAATAGAGCTTGGTTAACAAATTTTGGGGTTAGTGGTAATGCCAATGAGTTTGTGATCAATGACAACGCAGATGTTCAAAATAGAGCTCAATTTTTCCCGAAATATAATTTTTCTGCAAGACTAAATCTTGGGCTATTGTTTGTGGCTCCGTCTGTCAAAAGGGAAAATCAGGCTAGGATTAGAATGGCTGAGTACGATTTAAATAGTCAGAAATTAGCAATAAGACAACAGGTATTAAGTGCCTATCAAGATGTTCAAAAATTTCTTGAATTATACCGAATTCAACTTGAAGTAACAGATGATAGTTATTCAAACTACCTTCTGGCCGAGCAAAAATTTCAAAATGGTCAAATAACGTTAGATGAGTTTAATATTGCTTTACAGAAGTACAACACTCAGAAAAAAGAAAAAATAATAACAGAGACAAATTACCTTAAGTCAAAATATCAACTAGAGTTTTTCATTGGAATGAAACTAGAGGAAGCAATTTAATGAGTAATGCATCACCTAAGAGAGAAGGGCTTTTATACGGTCTTATTAAAAGAATTAGAAGGTTTCTCGATTTTATTGCTGCTCTAGGGATATTAGTTTCAAAGGAGAGAAGGCATTCTGCTCGCATCGGTATTTTCAAAAAGATTAAATCGTGGAGAAGCGGATTTTTAAGCACATCATATTTAGAATATGACCTAGAGAAAAATGATAGGTCAAAGTATATAAGTGATTATCAGAGGTGGGTGTCAATTCCCAGGATTAATGAGAAGTATGGCATATTAATAGCAGACAAACTTTTGATTAACGATGTGCTGCATCCTTATAAATCATACTTGCCCGATGTCTATTACTATATTATTAACGGAGTTGCAGTCAAGGCATCTCACCAGGTTAAAGGCCAAGAATTAGAGACATTTATGAGGGATCAGCAAGTTCTTGTTTTTAAACCTCGCAGCGGTCATGGAGGTAGAGGAGTCTTTGTTTATGAAAAAAATGTTCAAGGTTCAATCCTACTTAATGGGAAGCAATTTACCCAAGAGCAGTTTGATGAGTGGTTACTAAGCCTGGATAATTACATAATTATGGAATTTGTATCTCAGCGAGGGTATGCTAGTAACATTTTTGCTGAAACACTGAATACAGTAAGGATTCTAACAATATGTGACCCACAGACTAAAACAGCACATATTGCAGCAGCAGCTCATCGTTTTGGTACTAAAAGTACCATTCCTGCAGATAATTGGACTGCTGGAGGAATAAGTACAAATATTGATTTAAAAACAGGTGTTCTAAGTAAAAGTGCTATTAATCCTAAAGGAAATAAAATTGAATGGATAAGTGAACACCCAAATTCTGGTAAAAAGATTGATGGTGTTGAAATACCAAACTGGAAGCATGCGTGTAATAAAATATGTGAAATTGCTGAGTATCTTCATTACTGCCCTTACATTGG
>NZ_SMLV01000308.1:0-7338 GCF_009711525.1 Fulvivirga lutimaris | reverse complement strand
CCATAATGACGGTTTTCAGATTTTAGAAGCCAATGATTCTCCTGATATACATATAATACAAATACATGAACCACTACTAGTGCTTGATCAGAACTTAAAATACTTTGAAAAATACCTTTAAGTTTATTTTAGGCAGTTTTTTGATAGCTCAACTTTCTTCTCACCATCAGTAAAAAGTGCAAAAAAATAGACATTCTGTTTATTAGTATAGTTCAAAGTGTGATTTGAAAATTTATATTGAATTTTCCACCTAATAGTTGGAATGGAACAAATTTATTAAGAACTTTACGTCAAAAAGTGTGAGGGGTTGAGGATGTAAGTTTTTGTCTGAACATGTAAGTTTATAAGGTTTTTCAATTTAATACCTGACCTATGATAGTTAGTTGGCTTAAAACATCAGGGTTGTCAGCCCTGTTATTGATTGTATTGTTTTTCTCTGCTGAGAATTCAAATGCTCAATCCGTTCCTTTTCCTGAAGATCCTCCTCCATATAATAATATGAGTTATTGGGGGTATGAGGAAATAGGTCAAGGCTGGGATACATCTCCGTACATACCTTTTATTTATCAAGGTACGTGGTTCAGGTTGCTGCCGCCAAATGGGGTAACCTATGATCCTAATACAGACACCTGGACTAATACCACTGGCCAAGACTTTCCACTCATGATTTATTCAATGGGAGCAGGAGGTCGAGGTACGGATAATACTGTTCAGCTTAAGGGCAGAAATGATATAGGCCAAAGGTTTATGGAGGATGTTCAAAGTGGTGAATTCCCTGCTTTTGTATTGTTCTGGCAGACTGAAAATCAAGAATTGGCTTCATCTAAATTTGCGTCTTTGGTGCAAATGGCATTAAACTACCTAGATGTTGATGAAAATAGAGTTTATATATCTGGAAGATCAAGAGGAGCTACTCAAACATGGCAGCATTTACGAGATAGGCCTGACTTGATTGCAGCCTCGCTATCTATATCAGGAGCAAGTGGCTCTTTCTTTAATAGTAATTCTATTCATGTGCCAGTAAGGCACGTTCAGGGTGGTCGAGATAATAATCCTACTCCTGATCAATCTCAAGACCTTGTTGAACAATATGTGCAGAATGGAGGTGATTTAGAATATTTTTACTATGAAGATCTAGGTCATAGTGCCTGGGCAAGAATGTATAATAGAAGCGACTTTTATACATGGTTTCTTGAACAAAAGAAAAATCAACCTCTTGTTTTTTATGGCTTTACTGAGGTATGTCCAGGAGATGATGTTAACATAACATTAGGTTATACAGCCGGTTTTTCCGGGTATGAATGGATGAAGGATGGTGTAGTTATATCAGGCGCATCTGGGAATGAATATACGGTTACTGAGTTTGGAACTTACAAAGGTAGATTTAGACGAGGGGCTAATTGGACTGATTGGTCTGATCCTATCGAAATAAGTGTTAAAAACCCTACAATTACACCTGATATTGAGACTAATGGGTTTGTGAGTAAGGTATTACCATCACTCGATGGTAATACTGTAATTGGGTTAGAACTTCCTGAGGGTTATGCTGATTATCAATGGAAAAAATCAGGTTCTAGCACCATTATAGGAAATGAAAGAATTTTGCAGAATGTTGGGCCAGGTGATTATGAGGCTCAAGTACAGGAATTTGGTGGCTGTGCTTCCAGTTTTGGAAATCCGTTTACAATTGTAGATGCAAATGGAGCAAATGGACCGGATGCACCTCTTAATTTAATTGTTAATACTTTAGGTAAAACAGAACTCGAGTTGGTTTGGGAACAAAATTTGGCTCCATTAAATAATGAAACAGGGTTTGAAATTTACAGGTCGCTTTCAGAAAATGGTGAACTGGAATTACTTCATATTACCGGAGCTGATCAAAGTTCATATGTAGATGGAAATCTGGATCCCAACACTTCTTATTGGTATCAAATGAGAGCGATTAACAGTTATGGTGGATCCACCGCAACGGCCTTAGTTTCTGGATCTACCGAGTTGGATGAGAAAGCGCCTGAAGCTCCTACTAACCTTAAAATAATTTCAGTTACTAGTTCGGCTGTTGAAATCGATTGGGATGAGGCCGTTGATAATGTGGGAGTGGATCAATATGAAATACTTATAAATGGAGTTAAAAATTTTGTTACAGATGAGTCTAATTTTCTTGTGTCAGGTTTATTGGATGGTCAAACTTATCAAATAAGCGTGAAGGCTACAGACGTAGCTGGTAATATATCCCCAGAGAGTCAAATTCTTTATGTTAATATTGGCGCCACCGCGAATGCAAATTTTAAGTTCAATAATAATTTTGATGAAGCCAATAATTTGAACGTAGTTGCTAGTGGCAATAATGGGGTTGGCTTTGATGATAACAACCTGCAAGAAGGGTCCCATGTTTTAAGTTTAGACGGCATTAACGATTATGTAACCCTATCTGGAGGTGATGATTTGTTTGTTGATGAGTTTGCTGAACGCTCTGTAGCGTTTTGGGCTTTTGCTAATAGTGTTAATGGTAATCAGGTTTTATACGATGAAGGTGGCTCAACTAATGGCTTTGCTGTTAGGATTAATAATGGATTGTTAGAATTCGCGGTTAGAGATGGTAGTACTCAAAATACTATTAGTTCTTTAATTTTACCTAGTATTTGGATACATATTACTGCAGTTTTTGATGGTGGAGATATGTTGCTTTACCAGAATGGTGAGCTTGTTGCTTCAGATTTAGATGTTGGTTACACCAGTATTAGTAGACATACCGATGCCTCAGGGTTTGGCGCTACAGGAGGTGGAAGTAATGCTTTTAATGAGGTTGGAGGAGTTTACGGAGGTTATCTTGATGATTTGCATGTTTATTCAAATGCAATTGATGAGTCAGGGATAGAACAAATCTTAACTGAAATAGAGAACCCTATTCCATTGGCACCAACTGAGGTTGTTGCAATTGCGTCTTCTTATAATCAAGTTGAGATTACTTGGGTTGACAATAGCACTATTGAAACAGGTTTTCAGGTTTTAAGGTCTACGTCTTTTGATGGCCCTTGGAATGCTATTGCTAAGCTGCCTGCTGATGTTAATGAGTATGTTGATAAGGGCTTGTCAGCATCAACTACCTATTATTATAGTGTTATAGCTTTAGGTGAATTTGGTTCGGCTGAATTTGTTAGTGATTATGTATCACTTGCGCAGGCTCAGCTAAACTTTAATGATGATCTTGGTGATGCGTCTGGTAATGGCACTTCAAGTGCCTTAAGAAACGGTGCTACATTTTCTTTCGCTAACAAGTATGAGGGGTCACATGCTTTGGATTTATCTGGAAATAATGACTATGTTGATTTTGATACAGGAAACTCTTTCATTCATGATGAATTTAGTGAGAGAACGTTTGCTCTTTGGGTATACACTGATAATGTCAATGGAATACAAGACCTGTTTGATGAAGGTGGGTCCACTAATGGGTTTGGATTGAGAATAAATAACGGTTTACTTGAAGCGGCAGTTCAAGACGCTCATGATATTCAAATGGTGTCAGGGCAAATGACTGCTTCTGAGTGGACGCATGTGGCGGTTGTGTTTAATTCAGGTGCACTTTATCTGTATATCAATGGTATCTTAGCGGAGTCAAAATTAGATATTCCTTATTCGACAGTTTCATCTCATGGTAATGATGCTGGGATTGGAGCCAGTAATAGTAGCAATGCCTTTGATGTAGTGAATAATAATTTCAATGGTTTTATTGATGATTTTAATTACTTTTTGAGTGCTTTAGATGAAAGCGGAATTGAAAATGTAATGAATGGAGCGGGAATACCTCATTCGGCTCGTACATTTGATTTACCTCAAATTCCAACACCACCAGCTAACCTTGCAATAGATAATGTTTCTGCCTCAAGTGTTGTTCTAAATTGGGACGATTATGGTTCATCGGAGACAGCTTATGAAGTATACAGGTCGTCAAATGGGCCTGATAATTTAGTGCTTGTTGAAACATTGGGTCCAGATCAAACAACCTATAGTTTTGATAACCTTTTAGCCCACACTGAATATCTATTTGAGGTTCTTACGATCAATGTTTCAGGCTCATCTTCTCCGAGTTCAGTGGTTGTAAATACGCTTAATACTACTCCATCTATGCCGGCTATATCAGATGTATTAATGAGGTATGATGAGATTTTTGAACTTGCTCTACAAGCTGTAGATCCTGATGGGAGTAATGAACAACTAGCACTTAATGCCGTGAATTTTCCGCCTTTCGCTAATGTTTACGATTATGGTGATGGTTTTGGCGAGATGATTATCGAACCGAATCTAGGTGATGAAGGATTTTATCCAGACTTGGTTATTCAGGTAAGTGATAATTTCGGGGGAATGTTAGAATTAACTTTTGATTTAACAGTAAACTCAAATCACACCCCAGTTATAACTGGCGCTTCAAACGTAAATATTAGAGAAAGTGATACTGCAGTAGTGACTCTTACTGGTTCAGACAGTGATGGAGATGATTTAACATGGGTTGTAAATAACCCTCCTTCGATGTTGAGTACTGAAGTTGATGGAGATGATTTGGTAATGACATTTGGCCCAGGTTTATTAGATGCAGGTAGCTATTCAATTCAAGTTACTCTAAATGATGGTAACGATGGACAGTCTTTAGTAACTATTGATGCAGTAATAGAGGACTTTGATCCAAACTATGAAGTATATGTTAATTTTGGAGGAAGTGGAGTAAATGCTGCTGCGCCTTGGAACAATATTACAGGAGACGCCTCTCAGGGTACTGCTGGTAATGATCTTTCTAATAACTATGGAGATATAACGAGTATTGGAGTTGCCCTGGAGACTGCGTTTAATGGTAGTTCTACTTCTGGTGGTAAATCTCCAGGAATCTATCCTGATGATGTCATGTTATCTTATTTCTGGACAAGTGATGTGTCAGAAGATATCAGAATTTCAGGATTGAATCCTGATTACATATATAACTTCGAGATGCTAGGAAGTAGGAATAGCAACGGTGACAGGACAACGGTATTTACAGTAGGCGGTCAGAGTGCCTCAGTTAATGCTACACAAAACACTTCTAATACAGCTCGATTAGAGGGTCTGGTACCTGATGTTAACGGTGATATTTTGATGACTGTGAGCTTGGGAAGTGGAGCTTCTTACGGATATCTAAATTCAATGATAATAGAATCGCGCTTTGATGATGGATCAGCACCGGCCAGTCCAGGGAATTTAACTGCCAGTTTAACACCAACAAATGGGGTTTTACTAGAGTGGACCGATATTGCATTTAACGAGCAAGGTTACAAGGTTTACAGAAGTTCTTTGGGAGAGGCAGAGCAGGAAATAGGAACAGTTGGTGTAGACGTAACTGAATATGAAGACATTTCTGTACTTGGTCATACTACTTACAGTTACCGAGTTTCAGCGTACAGTGGCAATGGAGAGAGTAGTACACCGAGCATAGAGATTAGTACTAATAATAATATTCCTGAGTTTGAGCTTGAATTAGAGCAAACAGTATTGGTAGACATTCAGACAAATATGGATGTCGTTGTTACAGATTTTGATGGTGACAGGGTAGAGGTGTCTTTTGTGAACCTACCGCCATTTGGAAGCTATATTTCAGAGGGTAATGGAATAGGATCACTAAGTTTAATGCCTTCATTCTTGGATATTGGATCTTATACAGTTCAGGTAGTTCTAAGTGATTATGATGATTTAGACAATCTTTTAAGTACAACTCCTGTTGATTTAGTGCTGACAGTTACAGATAGAGTAGAGGATGTAATACTTATCAACTTCAGTGTAGAAGGTGTAGCAGGAAGTCCATGGAATAACACTAATACTTTCCCATCATCAGGAAAGAGTTTCACAAACTTATCGACAACAGAGGGATTAACAACAACAGTTGATGTTGAGTTGTTGGATGGCTGGTCAGGGGGAAATAGCCAAGGCATTAACACAGGAAATAATTCAGGGATGTATCCTGATATAGTTATGAGCACTTATTATGCCCATAATTCAAGTAGCACAAAGCGTATTTTATTTACTGATCTTGACCCATCAAAACTGTATGATTTTGTGTTTTTTGCAAGTAGAGCAGGAATAACCGAAGACAGGTTTACTGAATATACCATTGGTAGTAAAACAGTGACATTAAATGCACGAAATAACGCAAGTGAGGTTGTACGAATCAATGCTGTAAGTCCAGATGGAAACGGTGAGATACTTTTAGGCGTTACGAGAGCGGCAGGTTCATCGTGGGGATATATTAATACACTGGAGTTACATTACTATGAGCCGTCAGCTGTACCAGGGGAGCCGTTGAATTTGTCAGCGAAACCGTCCTCAAAGAGCTCAATAGCTTTGAATTGGTCAGATAATTCAAACAATGAGACAGGTTTTGAGATTTATCGTTCACAAAATGAAGCAGGACCGTTTAGTTTAGTAACAACAGTAGGTGTTGATGTTGAAAGTTATGAAGATGGAGGATTGACCACAGCACAGACTTATTATTATATGATGCGAGCTGTCAATGGAGAAGGACAGTCACCTTATACTTCAGTGGTAGGCTCATCTACATTACGTAATTCTATTTACATAAATGTTGGTGGAGAAGGGGCAGTGGCAGGATCACCATGGAACAATACAAATAATAGACCATTTATAGGTAATGTTTATCCCAATCTGTTGACAGATGATGGCTCACCATCAGGGGTTGACATGGAAATTGCATCAAACTCAATGGGAACTTCTTTTGCTACCAGTGGTAATGGAGGAGCAACCACAGGCGATGATTCAGGTGTATTCCCTGATGTTGTCATGGGATCATATTATTATATAGAACAAATTGAAATAGCAACATTCAAATTTTCAAATCTGAATCTAACGCGTCAGTATGATTTTGAATTCTTTGCTAGCCGGACAGTGGACAAAAGGGGAACAGATTTTACAATTAATGGAGAGACTGTAACACTTGATGCTTACAACAATACCAACAATACCGTTCGAATTGATGGTGTTCAGGCAGATGAGAATGGAGAGATTTTCTTAGACATGAATTCAATGGAGGGTGCTACTCTGGCTCATGTTGGAGCAATAGTTATTTATGTTTCAGATGTAGTCGGAGGTGCTAGTAATGCACGTCAATCATCAGGCATTTCAGATCAATTGAGTCTTGAATCAAATGATGCCCTTATTCCGGAATTCAAGGTTTATCCGAATCCATTTGACAGTCAGATTAAGATTAGAACTAATGATAAAATAGGGCAAGTGTATTTGGTGGATAATGTTGGAAGAGTAATAAAGTCACCGAACTTAATTTCTTCTGATTTCAATGAG
>NZ_SMLV01000153.1 GCF_009711525.1 Fulvivirga lutimaris | reverse complement strand
ATTCATTAATTGAGGTAAATAAAGGTGGTTCATTTAAATTACCTGTTAAATTATTATTCTATAATAATAACATCATTATAGTAAACCTCTAAGCAGAATTTAATTAATCTAAACTGCTTTTGACTTTATAAGTGAATCAGGTAAGTAGATTGTGCAAATGGCTAATTGCGTTCTTAACAGGATCAATGGAAAGAAAAAGGCAATAAAAAACCCTTCTAGTATCTCTAGAAGGGTTTTGAAGTGATTTGTTTGAGCCCCCAGTCGGATTCGAACCAACGACCTACTGATTACAAGTCAGTTGCTCTGGCCAGCTGAGCTATGGGGGCTTTTGCGTTTAGCGAGTGCAAATTTAATCGTACACTTTTTAAAACCAAACATCTGCCAGAAAAAATATTAGATACTTCTAACAATTTTTAACTGATGCTTCAAACCCTTCAATTCTGTAGTAGCTGCTTTGATTTTAGAGTTGTATTCTTCCTTCATTTTATCAGCTGTTTTTGAGTCAGCGAAAAATTCAAGATTGTTTTTCCATAGAGCAATATCATTTTCCAACTGTCCTATTTGTTTTCTTATCGTTTGCTCTTTTCTGTAGATTTTCTCGCCAGAGTTTGGTCCCTGAACAATCTTATTAATTTGGTTCTCAAGCCTTATCTGCTGGCGCTCCTCATTGGTAATACCTTCAATGCTATTGATAAACTTATCAACGGCCTCGGAGTAAGCACTTTTGATCTTAGACATGCTGGCCTTAGGAACAAAACCAATATCATTGAACTTAGACTGTAGCTCTCTGAATTTGTCTAAATCAGAGTTCTTATCTTTTGCCAACTGCTCTATCTCTGCGCATATCTTTTGTTTAGCCTCAAGATTGCCAACATAAGCTTTTTCAACTTCTCCCAGGTTAGCACGCTTCTGCTCAAAGAAATGGTCACAGGCAGCCTTAAATTCACGATAAACGGACTCTCTGTATTTCTCAGGAACCGGACCTACCTCTCGCCACTCACTTTGAAGCCTTTTATAGTCATTAGCGGTCTTCTGCCAATCAGTACTGTCCTTCATGGCCAGCGCTCTTTCAAGCAATTCTTTCTTCTTCACAAGATTATCCTCTCGCATAGAATCTAATCTCTTAAAGAAGTTGCCTTTGTTATTATAGAAAGTTTTGAATGCCGACCAGAAGTTTCTGTTTACCTCTTTGGCTTTCGCTCTTGGCAAACCACCAGTGGCCTCCCACTGCTCCTGAATCTTCTGAAGATCTTTAGTCTTTTTATTCCATTCTTTGATTCTGTCAGAATCGAAGGTGGTAAATTCCTGAACTTTCTCAGTCAGTTCTTCTTTGATTTTTAAATTGGCTTCAAGCTCTTCTTTTAATTCTTCTATATAGCCTTTTCTGAGATCGTAGACAGCATCAGAGGCGGTTTTAAATCTATTCCAAAGTGCTTCACGCTCTTCATTGGGCACAGGGCCGATATGTTTGAATTCATGATGTAGCTCATTAAGTTCTTTAATGGCTTCACTCACATTTTCGGTTTTTGCTAAAGCCTCAGCCTTTTCGCACAACTCAAGCTTAGATTCAAGATTTTTCTTTCTGTCCAGCTCTTTAAGCTCAAAGTAAATACTGCGGTTATCATAAAAACGATTGACAAGGGCATTGTAATTAGCCCAAAGGGTTTTAACATAAGCACCAGGTATCGGGCCTACATCTCGCCATTCCTTTTGAATTTCCTTAAATGCATCATAACTGAAGTTGGTATCTTCAGAATCTACATACTCTCTAAGCTTCTCTAATATCTCTTCTTTCTTCTTAAGATTAGCTTCTTTACGGTGTTCCTGATCTTTAGAATATTGAACTTTATGATCACGGATTAATTTGAAGTTGGCCTCAAAACGATCTATAAGTTCATCGTTTTTAAAGCTAAAATCAGCTTCTTCACCACCATCAGCAATAAACTTGCTTAATGCAGCATCTCTTTCTTTATTTTTGATTTCGTCAAAATAAGGCTTTATCTGACGGGCTACTTTATCAGCCTTGAGCACATTATTGTCTTGCGACAATGAGCGAATTAACTCTACGAATTGCTCTTTAGTAAATTCACTATAATCCACCTCTTCATGTTCGTCATGATCATCGTCATGCTCATCATGATCGTCCTTCTCTGCCAAATCTTCTTCAGAGGTTAATTCCTTTTTAGAGCTTTTTGAGGTAGTCGATTCATCTGCGCTCGCTTCTACTTCAGATGCACTTTCTATTACATCATCTTTTTCTGGCTCAACAGATGGTTTTTCTTCTGTTTTCTGTTCAGGTTGATCAACTGCTTGATCATCATGATTGCTTTTACCAGACAAATCCTCTTCTGAGGTTAGTTCTTTTGTAGAGTCTTTTGGGGTGGTTGATTCATCTGCGTTAGCTTCTACTTCCGTTTCGCTCACTTTTACATCGCCATTTTCAGGCGCAACAGATGGTTTTTCCTCGATTCCCTGCTCCTCTGCATTAATTTCCTTCTCGTTATCCATCATATACCGTTTACAACATCATTAACCGTAAAATTAGTAAATTCATTCAATTAAGTCTTGGGTCAGTGGGATAATTTGAATATACATCATATCGCCCTCCTAAGCCTTTTAGAACCCTTTTCCAAAGTTGATCTAAGTCTTGCTCAAAAACAATCTCCGCTGAAGCATGCGGGGTAACTATCCAGGAGTTTGCTTCTAGCTCCTCCTCTAGTTGCCCCTCTGACCAGCCCGAATAACCCACAAAAAACTTAAAGTCTTCAGGATTAATCTGCTTTGAATCAATTAAGATCATCAACTGCTCAAAATTGCCACCCCAATAGAGTCCGTTTCCTAAGTCCTGACCACCTTCTAAATAAGGCGCCTTATGAATGAAGTGCAAAGTATCTTGCTGAACGGGGCCGCCTATGTGCACCGGCTCACTAAAATTTTTTACGTCTTCAATGATATCGTCTAAATTAACCGCACTCACTTTATTAAGAACGAAACCAAAAGAGCCATCTTCATTATGCTCGCAGAGCAACACAACGGTGCGCTCGAAGTTAGGATCGGGCAAAAACGGCTCTGAGATGAGCAGCCTACCCTTTTGTGGTGTTAGATCGTTCTTAAATTTGAAAAAATCCATTAATGCAGTGCGGGTTTTAACGGTTGACGATACAATATGGTTGATTCTATTTCATTTAATTCCTTCAATCTATCATATACCTCTTTTTCATCAAAATAAATCAA
>NZ_SMLV01000085.1 GCF_009711525.1 Fulvivirga lutimaris | reverse complement strand
ATATAGAAATTCCTTTCCCTCAGCAAGACTTACATCTAAAATCTGGATTTGAAGAAACAAACAAGTCTTAAAAAAGTTTAGATTCTCCTAATTAAGGCTATTTTTACCTATCAATTTTATTCTTTTTTATTAAGAAGTTGTGTAGATATTACATAACTTGTCTTGATTAATGAAGTTGTAATATGAAGGTAAAACAAACTCTATTAAGTGCTTTAAATGTTAATGAAGATGAATCCAAACAGGTATTCTCCCTTCTGGCTATGGGCTTTTTCATGGGTATTTTCCTTGCCACATTGGATGTTGGTGCAGCCGCATTATTCCTTAATAATTTGGATGAACAGCAAGTCGAGGAGCAATTACCTCTGGCTATCTTGGCTTCTGGTATTTTAGGTATTGTTTTTACTGCAGTATACAACTTCTTCCAAAACCGTATTTCGTTTAAAGCTCTTGGTATTGGAGCCTTATTTATTGTGACTCTCACACTTTTAGGTGTTGAAGTTGCATTCAGAAACTTATCTGATCCTATACCTATTTATTTCTTTGCATTTACCTTTATAGTACCGGCTAACTTCATGGTTATGCTCGTGTTCTGGGGTGCATTTGGACGGATGTTTAGCCTTAGACAAGCTAAAAGAATTATAGGAGGTGTAGATACTGGACAGCTAATAGCTTCAATTATTGCGTTATTCTCAATCCCTCTGATTGTTCCTGCCTTACTAGAAACTGACGACCTATTGTTTATAAGCCTTATTGCGATTGTAGGAGACATGTTTGTTTTCTTCTACATCTTAAGAAGCAACTTATTACAAAAGAAAGATCATACTGACACACAAAGCATCTCATATCGAGGACTCTTAAAAAATCCATATATAGCTTTAATGGCTCTTTTTGTGATTATTTCAATGGTGGGTATCAATTTCGTTGACTACTCATTTTTAACAGTTACGACAGCAAGATTTGATGAAAATGAACTTCCCACTTTCTTAAGTTTATTTGAAGCGACAGTAGTAATCTTCAGTTTCCTGTTCCAGACATTTGTAACTGATAAAGTAATTCAGTTGTACGGTTTAAAAGTATCTCTTCTGGTAAACCCAGTATTGATTATAATATTTACTGCAATAGCGATTCCTATAGGCTATTCTTTTGGGTACAATAGTACAAGTGGCGAAGCCATCATATTCTTCTTTATCATCATTGCGATGAGTAAATTGTTCATTTCTTCATTAAAAGATGCATTGGATGGGCCAGCATTCAAGCTATACTTTCTGCCAATAGACTCAACAGTGAGGTTTGATGTTCAAACAAA
>NZ_SMLV01000116.1:640-2069 GCF_009711525.1 Fulvivirga lutimaris | reverse complement strand
CCCAAAACTGGGATGAAGTGATTAAGGGGGTAGCCTCAGACAGGGCAGCAAATGACAACTTTGGTTATTCCGTCAGTATTTCAGGTGACTATGCTATTGTGGGGGCATATTTGGAATCTGAAGATGCATCAGGGGGTAATAACATCGCTTCTGCCGGCTCTGCCTACATCTTTAAAAAAGATGAGGGGGGTATTGATAATTGGGGGCAAGTCCAGAAAATTGTGGCTTCCGATAGAGGCTCAGGTGACCGTTTTGGCTATTCCGTTAGTATTTCAGGTGACTATGCTATTGTGGGGGCATATTCGGAATCTGAAGATGCATTAGGAGGAAACAACGCCATTGCTGCAGGCTCTGCCTACCTCTTCAAAAAAGATGAGGGGGGTATTGATAATTGGGGGCAAGTCCAGAAAATTGTGGCTTCCGATAGAGGCTCAGGTGACCGTTTTGGCTATTCCGTTAGTATTTCAGGTGACTATGCTATTGTGGGGGCATATTCGGAAGATGAAGATGCATTAGGAGGAAACAACGCCCCTTCTGCCGGCTCTGCCTACATCTTTAAAAATATCAATGGCAATTGGACAGAAGTGCAAAAAATTGTGGCTTCCGATAGAGGCTCAGGTGACCGTTTTGGCTATTCCGTTAGTATTTCAGGTGACTATGCTATTGTGGGGGCATATTCGGAATCTGAAGATGCATTAGGAGGAAACAACGCCATTGCTGCAGGCTCTGCCTACCTCTTCAAAAAAGATGAGGGGGGTATTGATAATTGGGGACAAGTGCAGAAAATAGTTGCTTCCGATAGAGGCTCAGGTGACAATTTTGGTTATTCCGTTAGTATTTCAGGTGACTATGCTATTGTGGGGGCATATTTTGAAGATGAAGATGCATTAGGCGGAAACAACGCCTCTGGTGCCGGCTCCGCCTACATTTTCAAAAAAGATGAGACTGATAATTGGGGGCAAGTCCAGAAAATAGTGGCTTCCGATAGAGCCAAACTCGACAATTTTGGTTTTTCCGTTAGTATTTCAGGCGACTATGCTATCGTAGGGGCACATTAGGAAGATGAAGATGCATTAGGAGGAAACAACGCCATTGCTGCAGGCTCTGCCTACCTCTTCAAAAAAGATGAGGGGGGTATTGATAATTGGGGGCAAGTCCAGAAAATTGTGGCTTCCGATAGAACTGCAACTGACTATTTTGGTTTTTCCGTTAGTATTTCAGGGGAGTATGCTATCGTAGGGGCATATAATGAAGAGGAAGATGCATCAGGTGAAAATTACATCTCTGGTGCCGGCTCTGCCTACCTCTTCAGAAAAGATGAGGGTGGCATTGATAATTGGGGACAAGTGCAGAAAATAGTCACTTCCGATAGAGGCTCAGGTGACTATTTTGGTTGGTCAGTCAATATCTCAGGTGACTATGCTGTTGT
>NZ_SMLV01000116.1:0-630 GCF_009711525.1 Fulvivirga lutimaris | reverse complement strand
ATGAAGAGGAAGATGCATCAGGTGAAAATTTCATCTCTGGTGCCGGCTCTGCTTATTTTTTTAATAATCCACCAGAAATTAATATCAAAACAGGCAGTACTACCATAGCTTCCTCTGGTGAATATGACTTTGGAAACATTGATGTGAATGGCATTTCATCAGATATTGTTTTTAGTATCGAAAACACAGGAGTTGGAGACTTGTTTCTGGCAGGTTCATCTGGTGCTTATGTTGTGTTAAATGGTACAAATGCAGATCAGTTTTCAGTAGTTCAAACAAATGTTACTTCTCCCATTGTAGCAAGCAGCAATAATACGTTTACTGTCACGTTCTCTCCTACAAGTGGAGGAGTTAAGACTGCCAAAATGACCATTACCAGTAATGATATAGATGAGGCAACTTATACTATTAATCTATTGGGTACGGGAGTAAGGCTAAGCCAAAGCATCACTTTCGATGCCTTAGCAGCCAAAACAGTTGGGAATGCTGATTTTGATTTAAGTGCTACTGCAAGCTCAGGTCTTGCAGTTACCTATACAAGTTCAGATGTTTCGGTCGCTACAGTTTCAGGTAATATCGTGACTGTAGTAGGCGCTGGCTCTACTGAAATCACTGCTTCTCAAGCAGGTA
>NZ_SMLV01000249.1 GCF_009711525.1 Fulvivirga lutimaris | reverse complement strand
GATAATTGTTTTTAATATATCTTAGATTTTTATACAGACGTAACATTAATTGCACTGAAAGATCCAACCATTAAATAACTTTAAATGATAAATCTATTTGTATAATGATATGAGTAATTATGATATCTAGAACTTATGTTACTCTTACGCTCCTGTTAGTGCTGCCTTACAATAGCATTGCTCAGGTCTACACCTATCTTCCTGAAATTGACGGGGATTTAGAAAATTGGCACAATTCTATTGCAAAAAACCTGAAACCACCATTCATGCAAGGCAGCTATTACTTCATAGATGAACTAGAGAAAATGTCAGCCTCGCAAAACCCTTTTTATAAAGATAATTGGTCAGAAAATGGCACAATTTCATACGAAGGAAGAATATATTCTGGGATCAACATGATTTATAATATTTCGAAAGATGTTTTGTTAATATGGAGTTATGAAATGAGTAAAAATAACATCAAGTCACTTTTAATCAATCAGACTAAGATTGATTCCTTTAATGTGCACAATGAAATGTTTTTGAGACATGATCTGGCTGAAATAGGAGTTGAAGGGTTTTATAGAAAAGTAATGAAAGGCAGACATCTCTCCTGCTTTGCTAAGGAAAAGAAAACTGGTGAATTAAAAGACTCTCGTTATGAATATAGATATGACAGGCAGTACCTCATTAAGTTTAAAAATGAAATCTATAAATATAGAGGTATGTCAACTATCTACAAGATCCTTCCAAATCACAAAAAACAAATCAAGAAATACATGAGGCAAGAAGGTATTGTAATGAGAAAGAAAAACGAAGTGCTTCTGAAAAATATTTTAAGCTATTGTGATAATATAGTTTTATGAAAACGTTGCTTACTTGTATATTTTTGATGCTTGCTCTTCCTTCCTTAGGTCAAGAAATGTCAATAGTCAATGATAGTATTTCTCTAATCGATGCTATTACTCAATTCGAAACTGCAAAGAAAGACCTACAGTTCTACTATCGTTCTGAATGGATGAAAAATATCAATATTCATAAAGATAATTTAAGACCTGAACTGGCTATTGATGAATCGATTGAAGTTCTATTAAAAGGTACACGCCTAAATTATTATTTAGATGGACAACGCGTTATCCTATTATATAATACTGCCATAATAGTTCCTCAAATGCAAAAAGTTGATTCTGACCAAGAACCAGTTTATTTAGATCAGGTTAACTTTCAGAGTCAATCAACGTCCCCGACTGATCAACGTCAGATTTATACAATAGGTAACATAAAGGAGTTTGAAAGAGGAAAGAGTAGCACTATCTATGGAACTATTACCTCTAACAACGGACCAGTTGAAGGTGTCTATATCGCAAATAAGGAGCCATTTGTGAATGCTATTTCTGATGAGAATGGAGAGTTCAGTATTACATTACCAAATGGAAAGAATGAGTTAACCTTCCAATCTCTTACAACTATTACAGCTACTAAGGAAATTAATTTGTTCTCTGATGGTGAACTTGACGTTATTCTTGATTTAGATGTTGTTGCATTAGAAGAAGTCGTAATAAGTGCTCAACGGGAGGAGAATATTAAATCTATTCAAATGGGTCTCACCAAGATCGATCCGAAAAAAGTATCAATAGTTCCGGCACTGCTTGGAGAAAGGGATATTATCCGTGTGGCTACTTCTACTCCCGGAGTGCAAAATGTTGGAGAAGGGTCGGCTGGAATAAACATAAGGGGAGGAAAAGCTGATCAGAATTTATTTTTACTGGACAATAACACAGTCTATACCACCAACCATTTTTTTGGTTTTTTCTCTGCCTTCAATGCTTCTGGTGTTGGGGAACTATCATTATATAAAAATGGAATACCTGCCGAATATGGTGGAAGACTATCTTCTGTATTCGATATAAAAACTAAACAGCCAAACAAAGAAAAGTTTGAGGCAAATGTTGGTTTAGGTCTTGTCACGTCTCAAATACAATTGGAAGGCCCTATCAAAGGTGCTAAAACAAGTGTTCTACTAAATGGTAGAGCCACGTACTCACAATATATGCTAGACTTGTTCAAAGACTCATCAATTGGAAATAATGAAGTCTCATTTTATGATTTCACTTTAAGAACTCATACTCAAGTTAGTGATAAGGATGAGTTTTCAGTAACAGCCTACTACAGCTATGACGATTTCAAAATTAAGTCAGATACCCTCCTGTCATTCAGTAACTTTTCTTATGAGAACAAGGTGGTTGGAGCGAGTTGGAAGCACATTGTAAATGACAATCTTTTTGCTAAACTAGAATTGGGGTATAGCAATTTTAGCTACCTGACTAGCTATGATGTATTGCCAACACAAGCCTTCAATGTAGACCTTTATCTAAATGAATATAGGTCTGCCTTAAAATTTGATTACTTCGTCAACGAGAAACTAAACTATAAATTTGGTATAGAGACCAAAATGTTTTCACTCAGTCCTGGTGAGATAAGTCCAGAAGGACCTGAGTCTTTGATTGAAAATGAACAAATTGATGAAGAGAGAGCTATTGATGTGGCACCATATTTTTCTGCTACTTATAACTTTTCTGATAAATTAGCTGTGGATGGAGGGATTCGATATTCTATTTTCAATTCGTTAGGCCCCGGGGAATACAATATTTATCAAGCAGGTCAACCGAAAAGATCATCTTCAATAATTGGTACAAAGCAGTACGAAACTGGAGAAGTTAGTCATAGTAATCATGGGCCAGAATTTCGTTTTCAAGGTAGGTATTTGGTTGGATCAGGAGCATCAATTAAACTAGGGTATGGTAGAACTAGACAAAACACACATTTGCTCCTTAACGCAGCTTCAATTGCCCCTACTGACGTTTGGAGGTTATCTGGTCCGTTTATCGAACCACAAATAGCAGATCAATTATCTATAGGGTATTTCAAGAATTTTTTTGGAAAAAACCTCATAGAGGCCTCGGTTGAGACTTATTATAAAGCCATTAAGAATTTAGTAGATTTCAAAACAGGCGCAGAATTACAGTTCAATCCAGCTATAGAAACAGATCTACTTCAGGGTGATGGCAGGTCTTATGGAGTCGAGTTTTCTTTGACGAAATCAACTGGTTGGCTTACTGGTTGGCTTAATTATACTTACTCCAGATCTTTTGTACGGCTGGATGGAAATCAACCATCTGAAATTATTAATGGTGGCTCCTTCTTTCCTACAGGATATGACAGACCCCATTACTTCAACTCTGTAACAAATTATAAATTTACCAGAAGGATAACCATGACACTCAATCTAGTTTATTCCAGTGGGGTTCCTCTTACCTATCCTGTAGGAAAATATAGTTTCAAGTCATCAGAGAATATACTCTATTCCAATCGAAATGAGTACCGAATACCAAGCTACTTTAGAACCGATATAGGCATCAATGTTAATGCAAGTCACAAATTGAAAAAGTTTACGCATTCTTCCTGGACTTTCTCGATCTATAATGTAATGGGAAGGGATAACATATATTCGATTTTCTTCGAAGTAGAAGATGGACAGGTAAATGGATATAAAATGAGTGTTTTCCCAACTCCTATACCTACAATAACCTATAACTTTAGATTTTGAAAAGGGTTTTTATAATATCAATCATTTGTTTGTCTTCTTGTATCGAGCCGTATGAGGTTGAAGTGAAAGATACTCAAAAAGCCCTGGTTATCGATGCCAGCCTTACAAATCTTCCAGGAAGACAATTTGTGAAATTGGAGTATTCCTTTTCTTTACTTGAGACTGAACCTGAAATGGCATCAGGAGCTTTAGTTAATGTAGTTGATGATTTGGGTAATAATGTATTGTTTAGTGAAGTCAGTCCCGGTTATTATATGCCAGACTCATCATTTGTAGGCTTAGTGGGAAGAAAGTATCAACTTTCTGTGCAAACTTTTGATGGCAATGAATATCTATCAGAGTTTGAGGAACTATTAGAACCGGCT
The DNA here is from genome assembly GCF_009711525.1 of Fulvivirga lutimaris. Classification (GTDB taxonomy): domain Bacteria; phylum Bacteroidota; class Bacteroidia; order Cytophagales; family Cyclobacteriaceae; genus Fulvivirga; species Fulvivirga lutimaris. The sequence continues at coordinate 4,381 of NZ_SMLV01000249.1, read as the reverse complement.
AACATCAAGGAAATTTACGGTAGATTTCTTTCGCTCCGTTCAGAAACTAGCGATGGATTTGATGTTGGAGTGCAATTTTTAGTTGATATTGATCAGGTCGATCAAGAGAATCATAACTATAGGTTTGAATATACTGAGGATTACGAAATATTGCTTCCATATGGGTCAATGCTTGAGTTTAACCCAACCACACGTTTAATAGATCGTAGAAATCCACCTCTCTCACTGTGTTATTTCAAACAAGAATCACAGGGTTTAATTATTGCTACTGCCGGTGGGCAAACGAACGGAAATATCCGGGAATTTCCGTTGATCTTTATTGCAGAAAATCAACGTGAACTAATAGGTAAATATTCTTTAACCATTCGACCTTATAGGATTTCTAATGCTGCTTACCAGTATTATTCTGATTTAAAGGAAAACAATGAATCTGCAGGTTCATTTTTTGATCGCCAAAAAGGTGCGTTGATAGGAAATATTCGAAATATTAACGATCCAACCGCTCCAGTTCTTGGTTATTTCGAAGTTGCAGGAGTATCGGAAGACTATAAGATATTTGATGCAGGAACATGGCAAGATGATGGTTATTATCCTGATCTATTTTTGGAATCTTGTAACATGAGACTGGACACAGTTCGTACGGCTGATATATTAGCTGGAAATTTTGATTTTAATAATATGTATATCTACAATTTTGCTCCAACAGAAGCTATAATAGTACCCCTTGGTTATAATGTACTGACGCTTCTTGTTCCTGAAATTTGCGGTGATTGTAGATACTATGGAAGTTTAAAAAAACCAGCATTTTGGGATTAGGAAGATTTTTACTTATAGGGCTTATTATTTTACAGTTTAAAGCCCAAGCGCAAACTGTAAACTTCCAAGAGGAGGTATATATCAGTGTTGATAAGACTAATGTAATTGTTGGTGAATTGTTAAACTTTTCGGCATTTGTATACAGCAATACCTCAAAAAAACTCAGCAAGTTAAGTAGCATATTATACATAGAGCTGATTGATGAAGTTGGAACGTCAGTACATCAAACAAAAATTGGTCTTAGAAATGGAAGAGGGTCAGGATCTATTTATATCGATTCTGAGTGGTTATCCAGCACCTATCGCCTCGTTGCATATACCAGATGGATGCAAAACTATAACTCATATTTTGAGCAAAAAATATTGATCTTGAATCCTTATAATAATCTTATTCAACATCAAAAGATTTTAGGAAACCCAATGTTAGGTAGTGTTGAATCTACTGTTGATGCTAATAGATATGATATTCAGCAACAAGCCTCTTTGAGTCTAGGTATAATCCAACCTTCAAGTATATCGATATCCATAAGCAAAATGTCCAACCTTTATTATTCCAATGTAAACCTCATGAATGATTCTATCAAAACTATGAAATCATTTAAAATCCTTCCTGAGTATAAATATGGTTTGGTTCAAGGAAATGTCAATAATACTGATAGCCAACTTAGGATTAACAGTGCTATTAATGGATCAAATATGCAAATTTCCACTACAATAACTGATAGTGCTGGTAATTTTTGGATAAACTATAACCCTGATTTATCACCAAATGATGCTGAAATTCAAATCGAACTTGAAAATGATAGCCTAGCTCAAATTTCGATTGTAAATGAATTTTATAAAAGATATTCTACACTTGATACCGTCCAGGTAACACTTGATTCGATTACAATATCAGAGCTTATACTTAGAAGTGTTAATAACCAGATTCAAATGGCTTATCAAAAACCGCTTGATGTTTTGGTAGATACCCGATCGATTTTCACATTACCATCTGCAGAGGTTTATTATCTTGATGATTATAAACGTTTCCCCTCTTTAAGAGATACTTTTATCGAATTACTGAATAATGTTGGGGTATCAAAATCTGATGAGAAGTATAGAATAAATATCAGGTGCAACAGTGAGCCATCAGGTTTAAACAAAAGTGATGCTGTCCCACTCATTTTACTAGATGGTCTTAAAATTACTCCTCAATACATTCTAAATATATCACCAAATAGCATCATGAAAATCGAAGTGATACCAGAGTATTACTTCGTAAATGACATTGTCTATAAAGGTATTATCAGTGTTCATTCATTTAAAGGTAATATGAGTGTTGAAAATAGTAATAGTCATACTTTTCCAATTGCTAATTACCAACCTTACAATGAGGCAGGATATCAATTACGATCAGCTAGTAGAATACCTCAATACCAAACAGATCTCTTTTGGGACCCAATATACTCTCATAATGGTGGAGAGCTTTTGGTCAATTTTTCTACTTCTATGATTGAAGGAACTTATAAGGCTTGTGTTAAAGGTCTATCGGAAGATGGTATTCCTATTAATGTCACTAAATATTTTCAAGTCATTTTATCAAGTCGATAGTTGCCAACTACATCAAAAATCCATTTTCTGCTTTTACAGGTTCAGGAATGTTATCGTCATTCATCATTTCTCTAAGATCTATCTCAATACCTCTGGCTATTGAGGTAATGGGCACATCATTATAAGTACCTTCAAATGGATTTTCGGAGTAGTCCCCTATTTTTTCCATTAAGAAGAATACCCAGGTGATAAGACCACTTAGAAAAGGGCAAATCCAAAATATCCACCCAGCATTTTGTCCAACTACATCTAAAAGTCCAAACGGCACAAAAACACAGAATACAACGGTAATCCATATGGCCACAGAGGCATACTGCCTTGGAAAGGGAAAATTCTTTATTCTTTCTGATTTACCCTGGTCCTCATAAAATGTTGTGATCAGCTTATAGAATTCCATATGACGAAAATCTTCAAAATAATTTTGATCACGGAGCTGTTGAAGTCTTATTGCCTGCGTTTTAAGAATCTGAGTTGCCTTGTTTGTTTTATTTTCCAGGGCTTTTATCTCTTCATGATTTATATAAGATGAAAGCTCTTTGTCAAGTTCGTTTTTATAGTTTTCAGTAACATTAGGTGCATATATACCAGTCAGCCGATTTTCAGTGTGTTCCCATTCTCTACTTAACCTTAGTTGATGACGCAATATGGTTAACCAGGCAATGTGTCTGTATATAAGTTCCTTTTGAACGGGCGCAGGATTGTCTCCCTGAACAAACGAGAACACAGCAGCACCAAATGTTCTGCTGTTATTGACAATGCTGCCCCATATTTTTCTAGCCTCCCAGGTACGGTCATAAGAACTATTGTTTTTAAAACCTAGATAGAATGCCACTGCTATACCTATAATGCCTAAAGGTCCCCATGGTAAGGCCACATGAATATCAATGAAAAATGATATGGTGCAGATGGTTAATCCATAAATAGCACCAATAATAAATGGCCACTTAGACCAGTTAAAGGTCATCCAGAAGCCATATCTTCTTTTTACGTACATGAGATTGTTCTTTGTATTAAGATAGTAATAAATTGAACAACCACCATTGTTGAAAGATGTTTGCCAACAAGGATGATTAGGATCGCCTATATCCCATTCAACTATCCTTTAATTTGCTTTGTATGCAATGAGTTTAGAATCTAGAAGGTTAATTATACGCCTCCGGGCGGAGGACCCCATTTTCCCTTGTAGATTCTATGAGCTTATGATTAAAACGAATTTGTGAATGATGCTGAGTTTAGTTCATAAAAGATTGAGACCAATATGTTAATCGATTATAACTTTGTCATGGGCAATGCTTTCATAAAAATGATGGATATCAAACATTTGTTGGGCAGCCATTTTTTGTCCAAATTGCCCGGCTAGATACATGGCAGCCGCAATAAAAGATAACACTGGTAATCCCCAAAGTATCTCAACAGACTTGTCCAGACTCCAAAGGCTGAAACCCCAAACAGCTATAAAACATGCCAGTAAGCTGAGAATAATGTAGCCAAAAAAGAAAACAGCCCAAACTGTTGGGTTTGGTCCATATAAGCCTCTAATAATCACATTTTCATCATCCTGTTCAAAAGTTAGATGTAATTGCGGTGACCAAAAATGTTGTTGGGAAGGATGAATTTTAATATATATATGCCCTGGCAAATGAGTTGATTTAAACTGCTTCTGAGTCTTTAATTTTTCTTTGATTAAGTTTTCTAAACCCTCCTTTTGACCTGCAATCTGGTGTTTAAATCTTGGTCTTATTCTAAAGCTCGACATAATTTGAATTATGGTTATGTTGCTTCCTGCTTATTAATGATAGTTTGCTTGATTCAACAAGGATTCAAACTAATCACTTTATGATATAAAATTTCATGACTTTAAACATACTACGGGCTGCGTTTCATCAGCGCAAATCATCTGGAATATCATCTATTTTGCACTAATTAATAAAAGGACATTCAAATTATAATATCATGGAACCACACTTTTATAA
>NZ_SMLV01000213.1 GCF_009711525.1 Fulvivirga lutimaris | reverse complement strand
GTAGGCATCGAAGCCTTCGGAGTTAATGGGCCTACCAAGGTTTACAGGTTTAGACCAAACATCCCATGAACCATATAAGCGTTCGCTAACATAAATATCAGCATCACCAAGCCCATTGTTATGCCCATTACTTGCGAAAAATAAATACCTTTTATCCCTTGATAAGAAAGGTGAAATTTCAAATCCAGCGGTATTAATAGTAGATCCCAGATTTTTGGGTTTAGTCCATTGTGCCCCTAGATCTCGAAAAGAGATGTATAAATCCTCATTACCGTAGGAGTCGTCACCCTTCATTGATATCAGAATATAATCAAAGTTTGGACTAACATAATACCCAACAAATTCCTTTTTATCCAACCATTTCAACGGGATAAGCTCTGGCTTTATCCACTTTCCATTTCTAAGTTTTGAAAATGAAATGCCATCGGTTCGATGATAACTATTTAGAAGGTAAACCACTTGTTGGTCTTCTCTAACTCCAATTATTGCATTGTTTTCATCATCATTCCAATCACGCATTTTATTAGTTGGTGATAACCAATTACCCAATGAATCTTTTTCTGATCTCCAAATATCCATTCCCGCATATTCCCCCCCTTTATTTTCTCTATGGAATCCGCGGGCAAAATATAAATACTTGCCTGAATCATATAAAATTGGACTAATCTCCTCTGATGCAGTGTTTACCAACTCTCCTAATTTTACAGGTTTTTCATAACCTATTATTTGAGCACTAGCCGTATAGCACCACATAAGAAATAAAAAGAAAAGACGATAGAATTTCATCAAGAATAGGACAAGTTTGATCTAAACTACCAAAATTTTGAATTAAGTCTGTATTTGTTAAACAGGCTAATTCCAATTATAATTTCATGGCCTTCAACATTAAACTGATCTAAATCTCCTATATACTTATTGTAGGAATAATGAAATGAATACCGACTATCTGAAACCAAGCCGATTAGCACTGAAGCTCTCTTTTTTGCTTCAAACGACAGTCCTGCATAAATCAAGTTCTTGTATCTCAACCTTGAACTAATTCGCCATTCAGGCTCAAAGCCTTCAACTAATAGCAATTCAGTATTAACACTTAGCTTTAATATCCTTGAAAAGTTCATCATTTTACCAATATGAATAGAATATGCTTGTTTCAAGTTATGCCCAAGCTCATTGGTATTCGAAATTTCAGACTTCACCATATTACTGGATGACACTCCTAGATAAAAATCGTCTGTGTACAAAACACTTCCAAAATCTGTTACAAGAGTTGTACTTCTTCCATCACTATCGATAATCAAATTCTGATAAAACAGGTCATTTACAGGATCTCTAACCGTATACTCGCTAAAGTCAATAACCTGAAAGAAAACAGCCGTCTTGACCCCAAACGATAAATTAAAATTTTGAGAAACGGGTAAATGATATGCATAGCTTGATGTTAACAGCGTAGATTGATATGATCCCAATTTCCTTGAAGACACACTACCACCAATACCATGCTTTCTTCTTAAGTTAGTGCTCGTTTTTAACTTATTAAGTATGCTTGGGTCGCTAATTCTTAACGAGTTATTTTTTGTAGTAGCAGTTATGGGTTTTGTTAATGGGCTATAAATACTCAAAAAAACACTTGAATTATCGCTCTCGAAGTCATTCCAACCTTGCCTAAACCCTAAGGTTAAATCCATGTAATCCTCAACCCCAGCAAACCCTGCATTGATATTTGGAAGATTCGTGAAATACTGTGTATAAACTTCTTGCTGCTGGCCAATAACGTTACCATACAACACAACAAATAAACCTAAAATTAATAACCTCATTTTAAAATAGTAACCATCCCCTTGTATGTTCTTCGACCATTGTTTAAATCAATTGTATAAAAGTATGAGCCATGTGGCAGCAACTTTCCATCATTTGTACCATCCCATAGGCACTTCTGATCAGAGCAGCTATACACGCTAGCCCCATCAGAGTCATATACTCTAATTGATATACCTGAATAGAATTGCAGATTTAATATCTCCCAAACATCATTTACTCCGTCTCCATTTGGCGTAAATGCATTAACAATATCTAACTCAGGAAATACCTCAGTTATTTTCACAACTCGTTTAACCACATTGCTGTCATCCTCGTCATCAGCCACTATAATTTCCAATTGCTTATCCTGAAGCTCTACTGATGATGATACTGGACTGGCGAATTTTACTTTTTCAAGAGTTTCGCTATAAGTGGTAGCTGTTGCTTCACCAGTAATTATGAGCACACCATTTTGTACATCATATGAAGACTCAAGAATTTCTTGTGATTCTAATTCTAAGATGAGTTGATCGCCTAAATTAAAATTTGAAGATATACTTACCGTTGCACTCTTTATTAAATCACCTTCATCATTATCACGAACCGTTACTTCCCCACTTTTTAATATATTTAATGCAGGATCTCCAAGACTATATTCAAGTGCATCTAAAAAATCATCTTGTCTTCCTGTAATAAGTTGAGGAGCATCATTCTTAGGTTCAATGATAATATTTACATTTGCTCCTTCTGATGAAATAGAAGTGCCATCTGAGGCATTCCAAATAAAAATATCATTACCAAAGAAGTTTAGATTTGGATTATAGCTTAATCCTTCTATTTGACCTACCAATATTTCAGAGCCTATATCAATACTTTCTGAGTTCAGCAATAATTGACCACTAACAGGGAGACTCATTATTTTGATATAATCCAATTCATCACCTGGTTCATCATTAAAACTAGCTTTAAAGTCATCAGCACTAAATTGATAACTAACATCTTCAACTGTATTTATTGAAAAATCACTAATAACTGGTGGGCTATTCACAATTAAAGAGAACTCTTGTTGCGTCTTGCCTCCATTTAAATCAATAGCTTCAAGAACAATATCTTTATTTTCTGCTGCGTTTTGTGGTACTATCCCCTGTATTCTTGCGTTTCCTTTTCCAATGTCAACAAAAGTTAAATATGGTGGGATTTTATTGGCAACTATAGTGACTTGATCATTTATATCGGGATCAATAACAGATATTTCGTATACAAACTCCTCTTCAATACCTATTTTGGCAATTGGTGTGCTAATAAAAATAGGGTTGTCATTTGTGTTAATTACCTCCAATTCAAAGGTTTGTTCATCAAAAGCGCCAGCTGAATCTTCAATTTTAAGGCTAATTTCGTCAATACCTACGTGTTCGTTGAGTGGAGTTCCGGATAAAATATTATCACCATTTTCATCAATACTAAACGCAAGCCATGAAGGTAAAGTAGCTGATGAAACCGTAATCTCATCTTCAAAATCTGGATCACTTACAAGAATTAAGTATTCATATACATCATCCTCCAAAACGCTGGATATAGGTTCGCTTGTTATAATTGGTTGGTCATTCACATTAATAACATTCAAGTCAAATTCTTGTAAAACAGATTCACCTTCGCCATCTGAAAGCAAAATTCTGATCAAGTTATTTCCAACATTTGAATTTTCTGGAGTACCTGAAAGAATGCCTGTCCCATCTCCATTATCTACAAATTCAAGCCAATTAGGCATATTCTCGTTTACCATACTAATTGTTGACCCAGCATCAACATCAATAGCAGTAATCAAATATTCATAAGGTTGATCTTCTGTTGCACTTAGAGCGGGTTCACTCGTAAACATTGGCAAGTCATTAGTATTTACAACAGTCAACTCGAAATTCTGCTGAACAGTCTGACCTGCAACATCAGTAACCCTAAGTTTTATATTATGAACTCCTACATTATTATTAGTAGGTACCCCTGAAAGTAATGCGGTATTGTCATCATTATCAACAAAGATCAACCAACTTGGTTTGTCAATAATAACGATATTCAAAACATCACCTATATCAGGGTCTGAGGTAAGAATTTGATAGCTATAATTACTATCTTCCAAAACTGATATAATTGGTTCTGTGTCAAAAACTGGAGGGTCATTTTCATTATTAACTAATAATTCAAAACTCTGAGTATCTTCGGCTCCTGAATTATCAATAACCTTAATAGAAATATTGTATAAACCAAGATCCGTATTAGTTGGAGTTCCAGATAGTTTAGAAGTACCATCATTATTATTGATTAATGTCATCCATGTAGGGACACCTGTACTTTCAAAAGTAAAACTATCACCAACATCAGGATCTTGTGTTTGGACATTATATGTATAAAGTAAGTCTTGTTGAGCTATTAATGGTGGGGAGCTTATTATTTCAGGAGCATCGTTGGTGTTATTTACTTGAATTGTAAAAGCTTGATTGCTGTTTGCACCTGCTACATCTTTCACATTCAATACTATCTCAATTGATCCAACAAACTCGTTTGTTGGAATACCTGATAAAACTCCTGTTCCATCACCATTGTCTAAAAGTGTCAGCCATCCTGGTTTTGATAATGCAGTAATTGACAGCACATCAGCTATATCTGGATCTGAGGTAGATATCAGGTATTCATATAGATCATCCTCATCAACAAACACAATTGGATTAGTTGTAAAAAATGGTGAATCATTCAAATTTGATACTTTAAGATCAAATACTTGGTCGACAGCAGCTCCAGAAGCATCTTCAACAGTCAATATTATGGAGTAATCACCTAAATCTTCATTAGTAGGCGTGCCAAAAAGCACTCCAGTTCCATCTCCATTATCAGTAAATTCTAACCATAGAGGCAATGTATTTGCCAACAATGTTCGAGTATCTCCCAAATCAGGATCGCTTGTTACTACTTGGTATTCATAGGAATTACCTTGTTGTACAGAAGCTATAGGGGTTGAAGAAAAAACTGGCACATCATTGGTATTAACAATATTTACAGTAAAACTCTGAGTCACCTTAACTCCAATCCCATCCTCAACTTCTAACACGAGGTTAAGACTTCCCACATGCTGATTTAAAGGCGTGCCTGATAATACCGCATTTCCATCTCCATTATCAATGAGACTCAACCATCCTGGCAACGATAGCGCTGTAATTGACCTAGTGTCCCCCACATCTGGGTCAGTGGTTGTTATGTTATAAGTATATACAGCATCTTCATTCACAATCTGCACGGGCGTACTTGTAAAACTTGGGGGATCATTCTGATTATCAACATTTATTGTGAACGCCTGATTAATTGCGGCTCCTGAATTATCTGCCACACTCAGTGTTACAAAGTTACTACCCAGATCCCCATTTGTAGGTGTACCGGTTAGTGTTGCAATTCCACTTCCATTATCATTGAAAACTAACCAATTGGGTTTCTGCAAAGCAGTTAAAGTTAAAATATCACCTATATCAGGGTCTACGGCTTGAATGTTGTATGTGTAAGCAACATCTTGAATAGCTCCTGTGATTGGTACAGTAGAGAACGCTGGAACATCGTTAGTATCGAAAATGGTTACTGTAAAACTCTGAGTGACTTTGACTCCTAGTCCATCCTGAACTTCTAGAACAAGATTAAGGCTTCCGACATGCTGATTTAATGGCGTACCTGTTAATACTGCTGTGCCATCTCCATTGTCTGTCAATGTCAACCAACTCGGTAACGATAAGGCAATAATCGCTCGCGTATCTCCTGCATCAGGATCAGCTGTTGTAATGTTGTAAGTATACACTGCGTCCTCATTAACACTCTGCACAGGCGTGCTCGTGAAGCTTGGTGGATCATTCTGATTATCTACATTGATTGTAAATACCTGGTTG
>NZ_SMLV01000115.1 GCF_009711525.1 Fulvivirga lutimaris | reverse complement strand
TTTTATTTATTTTAAAAAAAATTGTTGGCTGAAATGAAACTTAAATTATGTGTTGCAGTTCTCGTTCTTCTCTTTTATGCATGTTCTCCGGAAGTGGAGCAGTTTGTAGTTAACTCTGGTGTAGAATTTACTACTTTACCTATCACCAATACCCAAATTATAAATCAAAATAATCAATACTATTATTATTTTGATTCCTATTACGTAGGAGAGAATTCAGTAATTTATTATTCAAAAACTCCAATTGTTGAAGTGACTTCTAGTGTTTCTCTAATAGATAGTGACATTACCATAATAGATCATGGTCATTACTATGATAGGGATGGAATTAATACAAACATAAGTAATAGGACTGAGTTTGGTAGTTTCACTAGCAGTTCGAGTTTCACTAGTACATTTGATCTATCGTTACTTGCAAATCCAGCATACGAAGACTTAATTGGTGTTAACATTGTACCATACATTGAAACAAACAAAGGATTCATCTTAGGAGATCCTATTGTAGTTTATTATTTATCAAACCCTCAGTATGTTGGATTATCTCTGGCAAATGTAAACGGAAACTCTTTTGATAGAATAGATAGTAGGTTAAGCATTTTATATGGAGAATATGGAAATTATAGCGAGTTATACCCAACATCTGTTAGTATATCTGAGTATGGTGTTGTATACAATACTTCAGCAACACCAACTATTAATGATAGTAAACAAGTTGTAGGAACATCCATTACGCTTTCGCAATCTAATACCACACCTGTTGAAAATGACGTATCCATTAATGGGCTTGATGATAACAAGGCATATTACATTCGTCCATATGCCATTGACAGTGATGGCAAGGTTTATTACGGGAGCGAACAAACTGCTGCTACCATTATAAAGAAAGGATGGTTTCTGATTAATGATTCCTATCCTGGTAGGTCAATTGACGATGAAGGTATTTCTTTTTATCATGAAGGCAAGATTTATTACGGAGGAGGAAAATATTATAATGGGGTTTCTTATGCTCATAATGATGAATTCTTTCAATATGATATAGCTACAAATGAATGGCGGAATATGGGCTCCGAGCCAACAGGAATCGGGGGTTTTGAAACATTCACAATAGGTGACATGGCTTATGTTCTAGTCAATTATTTCAATTATAGTTACCCTGTAATGTGGGCCTATAATATACAGACTAATGGATGGGAGCAATTAGTCGATCCCCCATTTTTGATTAGAGATGATTTTGCCACATTTTCATCCAGTTCAAATGGCTATGTTGTAGGCGGGCAGTTTGATTATAATGATTATACAAGTGAGGTATGGAGATTCAATCAAGCTTCAGGTTCCTGGACTCAATTAGCTCAGGATTACCCTGATGGTGCCGCCATATATTTGTTGGCCTCATCGAATTCAGAAAAAGCCTTTGTAGGTTATGGTCAAAATACAAATTCCCCTAATTATAATGCTATTGAATTTGATTTTGCTACTGAGACTTGGGGAACCACTTATTATACATCAAGTATGGGTAACACAAATGACGGATTTCTATTTGCTTTTGAAGATCAATTTATAGCGGGGAGTAACTATCAATTACAATCATACGACTTGATAAACGATTCTTGGACGGGTCTGAATACTGATGATAATCAACCCTTCAATATTGAATATTATTATGTGCATGATGGAGCGGGTTATATAATTAATAGTAATCAACAAGTATATGTCTATTATCCATAAGCAGATGAAGAAAAACACCTTTTTAACTGCAGTATTATTTATTGCTGTTGTCAATAGTTATGCGCAAGACCTCAAAATGATTGAAGTTGATTTATCTTTTGGAGTGGCTCCTTCCTACTGGAAGGCTAAGGATAATGTTATTAATTATGACTATTTATCTGATGATGATGGAGGTATTCTAAATGATAAATTATTAAATGCAAGTGCTATTGGCTATTATAATCTTAATGAACGCATAAGCGCTGGGATTTATTTCAATGCATCATTGTTTGAATCTGATAACACCAGTTGCTCCATAGGAAATCTTGGACTTGTTGGGCGCTACATACTAAACCCAAGA
>NZ_SMLV01000173.1 GCF_009711525.1 Fulvivirga lutimaris | reverse complement strand
ATGTTAAAATAGTCCAATTTATCAGTCTATTTTTTTGTTAATCTGTACATCAATAGTGCTGCTCTTTTGGCTTGCACAGGCAACATATTAAGGTTTCCTGTTTCGTTTACTGTATGATCATCCGCACCACTTAAACCTAATCCATCTACAGCCATATCAACAAGTCCGGCAGTAAATGATACGTCAGCTGCACCAGCATTTCTTGGGTTCACTGCTGTTACTGACCCGTAACCCAAACTCTTACTTACCTCATCATACATTGATAAAAGCTGCTTATTTCCATCAGTTACTCCAAGGGGAGGGTAGCCACCTGGATCGAAAGTCAGTGTAGCTTTAGTACCTGGATAGTTCTTACTAACTATCTCTGTCATAATTTTCTGTGCTTTATCTAGTTGCTCGAGTGATACGGCTCTTATGTCACCTTTTACAATTACATCTTTAGCTACAACATTGGTTTTTCCATATGCGCTCCCACCGCTTTTAGAGTCATCATACGCTACATCAGTACCACCTAGAATTGTTCCTGGGTTGAAGGTCAAATTTTCTTCTGTTGAGAGTTCTTTATAAAAGGCGTTCAATATTCTTGATGCTTCATAGATAGCCCCAACACCAACTTTATCGGTAAATATTTGAGAAGAGTGAGCAGCATTTCCCTCAACCTTTAATTCCCAACCGGCAGATCCCCTTCTTGATGTAACAATGGTCTTAGGCTTGCCATCTGCATTCTCAAAACCGAGGGCAATATCTGCTCTTTCAGCAGCGTCCTTAAGCGCTTTTTTCGATAATTCTAACGGAGAGCCACTTCGCTCTTCGTCTCCAGTCATAACTACCTCTATAGTCATCTTGTCCAGCAAGCCTGCTTCTTTTAGACCCTTAAGTGCTAACAGGATGATAACATTACCACCTTTCATATCAGCAACACCCGGGGCGCGCATGATAGAGTCATTGACCATAGTATATTCCTGAAAAGGACTTGATGGCTCAAAAACTGTATCGAGATGGCCTATCATCATAATTTTAGGTCCCTTCTTACCATTATTTGTAGCGATAAGATGTCCAGCTCTACCAAAGGCATTGCCAGGAACCATCTTGGCGTCCATTCCTAGTTTTTTGAATTCTTCAACTAAAACATCACCCACAGCCTTAACACCTTCAAAGTTCATGGTGCCACTGTTCATGTTGACCAGCTTTTTTAAAAGCTCAACTGATGCCGCCTCATTAGCATCAATAGCCTTAACTATTTTTGATTCAACTTTTGAAACCTGTGCATTAATGCTGATTGATGCCAATAGCAATGTTACCAGAGCAATACTTCTCATAGGGGGTGCTAGTATATAAAACGTACTTATTTAGTCTCCCTTGACCTAGGGGAGAAACTGTGGGCTATATTAAAGAAGAACTACTTAATAGAAGCCGTGCACTCATCATATTGATTAAGTGCTTTTTCAGCTGCTATTTTATCAGCTTCTTCCATAGTAACTCCTGCTTCCTGAGTGTTATTAAACTCCACAAACCAGGCTTCCATCGTGTTGTCATAGCAATCAGTAATTGGCTCATCAGCCATTAATGCATTTAACTGTTGGGATGGATTACTATAATTTGTAAACATCAGTACGAAACCAACTACAACTACCATCACGAAACCGAAAAAGAAAATAGGATATTTCATTTTTTAAACTTTTATTTTACAAATTCAATCATTGCAGAGTAACTCAAAATAACTATTTGGAATAATTTGCAATGAATTAGTATCAATAAAGGTAACCTAATTTTTACAAATCTCTATGCATTTTAACAAGGTTCAGAAGATTAAAGTGCATCATCTTGAAGATGAGGATATTACTAAGCGTTTTTTTAGAATGGAACGGCTTGAAGATCATTATGATAGAGTAGATGGCCAAACAAGTAAGCCGCATCGCCATGATTTCTACACTATTATATGGTTGGTAAAAGGCAAGGGTTATCATGTAATAGATTTCAACAAGTTTAAGTTCGCTCAGCATCAGTTATACTTCATATCCCCAGGGCAAATTCATCAAATCTCTCATTACGACAGGCCAAAAGGCTGGTCTTTTTCTTTTTCAAATGATTTTCTTGTTAAAAATAATATCTCCAGTTCTTTTCTGAACAATATAAATATGTTCAGACAGTATGGTGAATCACCGCCACTTGAAGTAAATAATGTAGTAAAAAATGAATTGGGACAGCTTATCGAGCAGATGATTCCTTTTTATAATGGAAATGAAGAACACAGGCTAGAAGCCCTCGGTGCTTTGTTGTTATTGTTTTTAATTCATTGTAACCAAGCCTGCACTTTACCTCACAGCATTGGATCGACAGCCTCATGCCTGCTTGTTGATTTTAAGACTAAGGTTGAAGATCAATTTAGAGATTTACATAAAGTCAATGAGTATGCTGACCAGATGAGTATTACGGCCAAGCATTTAAACGAAGTAGTGAAAGAGACCATTGGGCAGACGGCTAAAGACTATATTGTTGACAGGATCATTATAGAAGCCAAAAGACTGCTAACCCATACACATATGACAGCAAAGCAAATCGCTTTGGAACTTGGGTTTAAAGAGGCACTTCATTTCAGTACATTCTTCAAAAAAGCTACAGGAGAAACGCCTATTCAATTTAGAAACAATCAGAAAGTTTCAATTTAATTTAGCCTTAAAAGTCGTTTAGCGAGCGATATTATATTTTTATAAGCATTCCCGACATTTTTGTAATATCCTTTTGTCCGTCTTTGGCGTTATTTAATGTGTAAACATTGATTATTGATATGGACAGGAAAAAATTCTTATCAAAAGCGGCATTAGGAACATTATCGGCAGTTGCAGCAAGTAGTATCCTTAAAGCTGAAACCAATGAAAATCAACTATTTAAACAGGTAGGATTTAATCACCTACCAAATAAGGAGGAAAAAACAATGAAAACCGTTTTGCACAAAGCAGAAACAAGAGGTCACGCCAATCATGGATGGTTAGATTCTCATCATACTTTTAGTTTTGCTAACTACTACAATCCTGAAAGGGTGCAGTTTGGGGCATTGCGTGTATTAAATGATGATGTAGTAGCACCAGCTCGAGGCTTTGGCACTCATCCTCATGACAATATGGAAATTATTTCCATACCACTATCAGGAGATCTTAAGCACAAAGACAGCATGGGCAATGAGGCTGTAATTAAAGAAGGTGATGTTCAGGTGATGAGTGCTGGTACAGGTATTTTTCACAGCGAATTCAACAAGAATGAAGATAAGGAAGTGAGGTTTCTTCAAATATGGTTATTTCCAAGGGAACGTAATGTTGAGCCTAGGTATGACCAAATCTCAATTAGAGATGTAGAGAAGAAAAACGCTTTCTATCAGGTGTTGTCACCAAATAATGATGATGAAGGTGTTTGGGTGCATCAGGATGCATGGTTTCATTTAGGAAATTTTGACAATGACACATCTGATGAGTATACTATAAAGAAACAAGGTAATGGCGTTTATGCTTTTGTTCTTGAAGGTGAAGCTGAGATTAATGGTCAGAAGCTTGGTAAAAGAGATGGGTTAGGCATTATGGAAGCTGATAAGGTTAACTTTAAAGCGACTTCTGATGCTAAAGTACTGTTGATGGAAGTCCCAATGGTCTAAGCATGAGCTACAAAGTTGCCGTCATCGCAAAAACACTATCCAAACTGCTAGTTCGGCTGGTCAATCAAAACAAGGAATTCGAGGCCGTTGGTTACACTTCTTTAGCACAGGTGGATATGAAAACCATAGGTGACTTTGATATTGCATTGATAGGAGGCGGTGTTGAAAGCACAGATATTGAATTGGCAAAGAGAATAATTTTAAATAATAAGTTGAACATAAAGCTCATAGAACATTATGGAGGCGGTAGTGGGTTGTTGCTAC
>NZ_SMLV01000011.1 GCF_009711525.1 Fulvivirga lutimaris | reverse complement strand
AGAGCTTCATTTAAAGCGGCAAACCCAGAAGGGTTAGCGTCCATTGTCATATGATATGAGCCTTCGAAAGGGCTATTGTTACTCGTGATTATTGTTCTTGCAAATGAATTGCTAGGGATACACCATTCATTCCCAAAAGAACTTGACTCAAAATCTTCAGTATATGGAAACGCTGAAATATAATTTGGTGTGCAAGGGGTGGTGGCAGACACTGAAATATTATCAAAAGCGAAACCATCGCTAACTATAGA
>NZ_SMLV01000274.1:3817-9865 GCF_009711525.1 Fulvivirga lutimaris | reverse complement strand
CAAAAGGAATTAAAGTGGACTTCATGCAGCGCAATGATCAATACATGGTTAGCTCCTATGAGCGAATAGCAAAGGAATGTGCCAAATTGGAACTTCTAGTTGATTTCCATGGAGCTTTTAAGCCTTCAGGATTAAGAAGAAAATATCCCAATGTAATTAACTATGAAGGTGTAAAGGGCAGCGAAAACAACAAATGGAGTGCTGATATTACTCCTGAGCACAATGTTACTATTTCGTTTATCCGTATGGCAGCCGGACCCATGGACTACACCCCCGGTGCTATGATTAACAAAATGCCGGACAACTATTCTATCAGCTTTGAAAGGCCTATGAGTTTAGGAACGAGAGCACACCAGGTGGCCATGTATGTTGTTTATGAAGCTCCACTGCAGATGATGTGCGAATCACCATCCAGATATTACCAAGAACAGGAAACGGTTGATTTCATCACTCAAATACCTACAACCTGGGATGAGACCGTTGTACTAAAAGGTGCTGTTGGTGACTATATAGCCGTGGCCAGAAGAAAAGGTAACAAATGGTATATTGGCGCTATGACAGACTGGGATGCCAGATCATTAGAACTTGATCTATCCTTTTTAGGTGATGGTGACTATACTATGGAAGTATTTAAAGATGGTATAAATGCCGGCATGTTTGCTGAAGATTATAAAAAGGAAACAACAACTGTCCAGAAAGACGCTAAGGTCAAAGTAGAATTATCTTCCGGTGGAGGCTGGACTGCTATTATTAAAAAAGACTAACACAAAAGATCTAACCCAATGAAATTAAGCTACCTGATCATACCCCTGGTTGCTTCGCTCATGTTCTCGTGTGAAGAACGAGTGCCAGAGAGACCGATTTACACTGCACAGGATTGGGAGAACCCTGAGTGGGAAGACCCAGAAATATTTCAGATTAATCGGGAATATCCAACTGCTTCTTTTGACAGATACACCGATGCGGCTACAGCCATTGTAAATGAAGATTGGAAGAATTCGCCTTTGTATAAATCCTTAAATGGCACCTGGGATTTTTATTATGCAGATAGTGTGCAAGCCAGACCCACTGATTTTTACAAAGAGGGTTTTGATATTGCTGGTTGGGATAAAATAGAAGTGCCGTCAAATTGGGAAATTAAAGGATATGGTATTCCTTTCTATACCAATATTACTTACATGTTTCCTCCTAATCCGCCAGTGATTCCTCATGAGATGAATAACAATGGTAATTATAAAAAGGCCTTTGAAATTTCTAAAGATTGGGACGGGAAGGACATCTATTTACATTTCGCTGGCGTGAGCGGAGCCATGTACGTGTGGCTTAATGGTAAAATGGTTGGTTATAACGAGGGCAGCAAAACCGCTGCAGAATTTAAGATTACAGATTTAGTGAAGACGGGCACCAACAATTTGGCCGTTCAGGTTATGCGCTGGTCAGATGCAAGTTATATTGAAGATCAGGATTTTTGGCGACTGAGTGGTATTGAACGCGATGTCTATGTTTATGCCGCGAATAAAGTGACATTGAGAGATTTCAGGGTAACCTCAGATTTGGAAAATGACTTTAAAGATGGCGTGTTTAAAGTTGCTTTGAAAATTGACAATAATACAGGTGAGTTAAAAAATGAAACTGTATCTGTAAAGCTCTTAGACGGAGACCAAGAAATATTCAGCGAAAACAAAACCGTTGACTTAAACCCAAAGAGAAATAGGGTCGATTTCGAAAAAGAAATACCTGCTGTTAAAGTTTGGAGTGCAGAGCATCCGAACCTGTATACCTTGTTAATCACAGTAAACGGTGAGTCAACGGCAGTAAAAGTTGGGTTTAGAAATATTGCCATCAAGAATAACCAGTTTTTGGTGAATGGGAAACCAATATTGATCAAAGGAGTAAACCTTCATGACCATAGCGATACAAAAGGCCATGTTGTCTCTAAAGATCTAGTGATGAAAGATTTGGAAGTGATGAAGAAGCATAATGTTAATGCCATACGCTGTAGTCATTACCCAAAAGATCCTCAGTTCTACCGATTGACAGATAAATACGGTTTTTATGTCATTGATGAAGCCAATATAGAAACCCATGGTATGGGTGCTACTAATCAGGGGCTTGATAGCGATAAAGAAAGACAGGCCGTTCATCCTGCCTATTTGCCAGCATGGAAAGCCGCCCATTTGGACCGAACCGTAAGAATGTTTGAGCGAGATAAAAATCACCCCTCTATTGTGACATGGTCTTTAGGCAACGAAGCCGGAAATGGGGATAATTTTTTCGCCACTTATGATTGGTTGAAAAAACAGGACAGCTCCAGACCAACCCAATATGAAGGTGCAACCAATTATGCTAATAGCGATATTCAGGTACCCATGTACTGGTCTATTGAAAGCATGATTGAGTATGCGGAGAGCAACCCTACCCGTCCGTTAATTCAATGTGAATATGCGCATGCGATGGGCAATAGCGTTGGAAATTTGCAGGACTACTGGGATGTGATTGAGCAATATGACATCATGCAAGGCGGGTTTATATGGGACTGGGTAGATCAGGGACTGTTGACCAAAAATGAAAAAGGTGAAGAATTTTGGGCTTATGGAGGAGATTTGGGTGGATATGATTTTCAGAATGATGACAACTTCTGCATCAATGGCTTGGTGAATCCTGACAGAACACCACACCCCTCCCTGTATGAAGTAAAAAAGGTGTATCAATCGATTAAATTCAAGTCCTCTGATTTAGAAAGTGGCGAGATAGAAGTAAAAAACATGTATGATTTTACCAACCTCAGTGAATATGATTTCTCATGGAAGATCTTAGAAAATGGCATTCAAAAGTCGGAGGGTGTAATGCCCATGCTTGATATCGAGCCCTATGAATCCAGAAAAGTGACAATTGAGCTACCACAACTAGAAGATAATTCAGCTGAATATAACATAAATATTTATGCCAAAACCAAAAGTGCCACTGATTTGGTGCCTGCAGGGCATGTTATTGCTTATGAACAATTTCAACTGAATGAACCAACAAGAAATGTGACTTTATCAAAAATCAAAAATCCATTGGAAGTGACTAATGATGATAAGTCCATATCAATAGCAGGTGAGGGATTCAAAATGGCCTTTGATAAAGCCACAGGTACATTGAGTACTTTAGATTATGGTCAGGGCAATATGATTGTCGAAGGCATAAAGGCCAACTTTTGGAGAGCACCAATTGATAATGATTTTGGTTATAATATGCCTGAAAAATTAGGGGTTTGGAAGGAGGCTTCCTCTGAACAAACCCTTTTATCCATCAAACAGAAAGAAGCTGATGATGGACTGGTTTCCATTGAATCAATCTTCGAGTTAGCGTCTGTAAATGGCAAAGTGACCATCAACTATACAATTAATGATGTGGGGGAAGTAATGGTAAAAACGAAGTTAAAGGGCATCGATTCGAGCCTTCCAGTGCTGCCAAGGTTTGGAAACAATTTTATCATCAGTAAGGGGTTTGATCAGGTTAAGTGGTTTGGAAGAGGGCCGTATGAAAACTATCAGGATAGAAATACTTCTGCTTTGGTTGGTCAATATGAAGCATCAGTTTCTGACTTATATTTTGCCTATATCAGACCTCAGGAAAACGGGTACAGAACCGATACACGCTGGGTTGCTTTTACAAATTCCGCTGGTAAGGGAATCAAAATAATGGCTTCAGAACATTTCAGCTTTAGTGCACATCATCAGTATAATGCAGACTTTGACGCTGGAGAAAAGAAACAGCAAAGGCATACTACGGATATAGTAAAACGTGATTTTGTCAATATCAATATTGATCACTCTCAAATGGGTGTAGGTGGTGATACAAGTTGGGGAAGAATGGCTCATGAAGAGTATCAAATACAACCTGCTAATTTATCTTATAGCTTTAAGATAGAACCGGTGAAGTGATACAGATAAAATCGTTTCGGTTACTGTATAGCAACAGTTTTATAAGATAGAATAGCCTAGATCATTGAAGAAATGAAATAGGCTATTCCAATTTTACTTTAAGAGTTAATTAACGTGATTAATTTGCTCCAGTCAGGCTTTTGATAAGATCAACTTCTTCTTGTCTGTAAGGGGTACCGTCTGATCTGAATATTTCATGAAACCATAGCTCAGGTTCAGCACCATCAGGAATGGGCTCATCCCAGGCATATTTGGTGTTTGACTTACCATCAACCAGCCCCCAATTAATGGCTCCCACATTTTCCTTTTTCAAAATAGGCATAATGTTTTGGAAAAAGCTGTTGTTGCGCCTTGCCATATATTCCGTACATACCAAAGGTCTGTTCCTTAGTTTTAGGCTGTCAATAGTCTGTTGGTGATTTTCAGGATCGAGATAGTTGTGATAGGTAATGATATCAGAATGATCCAATTGATATTTATTTAAATCAGTAAGTCCTGCATTCCAAATTCCTGAGGTAAGCGGTTGTGAGGGTCGTACTTCCCAGGCCCATTCAAAGACCTTTTGAAGCAACGGCATTGACTTATTACCATAACCAGAATTTCCTGGCTCATTATACAAATCCCAAAGTACGATCCGCTCATCATATTTGAAAGTTGTAAGGACATCCTTTACATAATCTTCCAGCCCAACAACAAGAGTTTCATCTTCATGAAGAAGATCCCCCGGATCACGAACCCAGCCAGAATTATGAACGCCTGGTTTAGGATCAGGTTGTTTACCTGCCTGATAAGTAGGATTCCAGCAATCATCAAAAAAAACAAACATCGTTTTCATGCCATGCTGAGTAGCTATTTCTAAATATCTATCAATTCTTTTTTTAAACCCTTCTTTGTCAACTTCCCAAGCTACGTGGTGTAGATAAACACGCATGCAATTCATTCCAATGTCTTCTGCCCATCCAAGTTCTCTATCAATAGTCTCCTCATCAAAGGTAGCTGCCTGCCACATCTCTAGTTGATTGATGGCCGTGCTGGGATTAAAATTACTTCCCCGTAACCAGCCATTGTCAGCAGACCATTCTCTACTTTGTTCAATGGTCCATATATCTATTTTTTCTTCTTCCTTTTCTGCGTTGTTCTGATTGGTTTGGCAGGCGAAAAGTGATAATGCCAGAAGTACAATTGGCAAATATTTCATTACAGTATTATTTAATTAAAAGTGCTTTTTAAATGATGTAATTGGTCTGACAGATTGGAACTATAAATATATTGGAAATATCAACTCATCCAACTTTAAAGCCCAAAAGTTGAGGTGGAAAAGAGCAAAGCAGAGGTTCCATGATCATCTTTTATATAAATGGTCAAAATGCCCTTTAGAAGACAGGGATTGGTGGAGCATGCGCATAAAAAAAAGCCAGTAACTTTCGTTAACTGGCTTTGATGGTAGCGGGGACTGCGCCAGTAATTACTTTACTGAATTATAACAAATTATACTTCAATGTACATTTCTTGGATAAGAAAAGGGGTTTGAATTTTTTGGAGACGTACAATCTATATATGTTTTAGTAAAAAATGATAAAGGTTTCGTTTACGGAGTGTTTACAGGCGCTACTTCACCACCCTAAAACCGGTCTTGAAGCTTACAGGGCTTTGGTAAATGCCGTTGGCGTTGTTGTGCAGAAAATTGTATGTGATGATGGCTTGTACTTCAAGAAAAGATGCTACTTTGAATTTTCTGCCTATGCCTAATAGTAGTGTCTCTTCCCAGACTCTTTGAGAAGTGTCATTCTCACTCACCATTTTGCTAATCCTGCCGCCTTCCAGGTAACCAAAGAAGTTCTTGAAGATCATGTGATTAGCAAAGATGCCATAGCCAAAGACCGTTTCACTATTTACGGTTTGGGAAGTTGGTGACGCTGAACCGAATTGTGCTTGAAAGGTAGTTTGAATACCTGCTTCAAAGGCTTTATTCCATTTATACCCTATAACAGGTGATAAATCCAATGTCAGAGGGTCTGTACCGGTTAATGAAAGGTTACCGCCCAGCACCAATCTTTTCCAAAACGATTCTCCTTTTAATGAACTTCTTTTCTTGGCTGTTGACAGATCATCACTATCT
>NZ_SMLV01000274.1:3101-3807 GCF_009711525.1 Fulvivirga lutimaris | reverse complement strand
CAATCTTTTCCAAAACGATTCTCCTTTTAACGAGCCTCTTTTCTTGGCCGTTGACAGATCATCGCTATCCGGCACCATGCTGTATTTCTTCTTAAGCTCACTCATTCTGGATTGTACTTGCTGTATCTTCTCTGAGTTTTGGGTCAAATAGTCCCTGGCCTGTGAGGTCATTTTTTTCTTCAGTTCACTTTTAGCATTTTGCTGTTTCAGCTGCTCCATGGTTTCCTGGACATCTCCCACTCCGCCATTTTCAGGGTTACCCAATTCTTTAAAATAATCACTGTTCTCTATCTCCTCTTCTACCCTTTGGGTGGCTTTCTCCTTTACCTGATCTACTGTGGTAGAATCAATAGTAATATCAGGAGCCTCTAAACCTGTCTGGCTGGCAAATTCACTTTTTAAAAGGTCTTTGGCTTCCTTAGCTACCGATGCAGAGTCTTTGGGTACGCCTTTAATATCAATACCTGTTTCATCTTTGATGGTTTGGTCAGCCATTGAAGCCGCTTTATTGGCTATGGCTGCTGAGTCTGTTGGGATATTGGTATTCAGCTCTTCTTCCAGCCTTTTCTTTGCTTCTTGTTTGGCCTGATCTGTTAATGTTGAGTCTAGTGCTACAGGCACATCTATATAGTTATTTAAATTATCTGCCAGCGCTTTGTTGGCCTGTTTTTTAAGTTCACTGGCTATAGCCGCTGAATCTGTGGGA
>NZ_SMLV01000274.1:1233-3091 GCF_009711525.1 Fulvivirga lutimaris | reverse complement strand
GGCTTCCTTAGCTACCGATGCAGAGTCTTTAGGCACGCCTTTAATATCAATGCCTGTTTCGTCTTTGATGGTTTGATTAGCCATTGAAGCCGCTTTATTGGCTACAGCAGCTGAATCAGTAGGAATATTAGTATTCAGCTCTTCTTCCAGCCTTTTCTTTGCTTCTTGTTTGGCCTGATCTGTTAAGGTGGAGTCTAGTGCTACGGGTACATCTACATAGTTATTTAAACTATCTGCGAGTGCTTTGTTGGCCTGTTTTTTAAGTTCACTAGCTATAGCCGCTGAATCTGTGGGGATAGTATTCAGGTTTAATGAATCAACTACCGCATTAGCCACTTGAGTAGAATCTGCGGCAGGCTCGTTATCTTGCGACCAGACTTGAATAGCTAACGCTAAAAATATTAAAAGTAATACTAGTTTTTTCAAGTTTTAGTCTTTATGGTCTCAGTGAGTCGCTAAGACCAGATGAGGGCTTTAAAAATCTTCTGTTTTAACAAATTCTTTAATAATAACTAAACTTTGACTTTGTTTTGCAAAATATCTAATTGGTAGTCCATAGGTTCTTTGCTCAATATTTTTGCAGAATCTCCTTCTTACTTTCTTATCATTAATTTTGTTGGGGTCAATATACTCAACATAAAGTTTAATCTCCTGAAGGTCTTCTATTTTACCCGTCTTTTCTACCTTATATATGTAAGTAGAATTAGCAGTTACAGGGACAAGATTTATTTCATACCAAGGGTCTACATATGGGTCATTTATTGAGTTTATCGCGTCAATAATTATTATTCCAGCATTACTACTTGCTTCTCTACTCCCAATCTGGCCTATAAAATATAATGTCATAGCGTTTCTATTGTCAACAACAACGCTCGCTTCATAAGATGAATCAGTCAATGATTGTAACTTGATATCAAATCCAAATTCATTTTGAGCTTTTAGGGATAGAGGGCCTAATGATAATACTATAATTAATAGACTGTATCTAAAATCCTTTCTTAATAACTTTTCCATTCTTATCTCTAAAATAAATTTGATTCAAATTATAGCTCCCATTAGGAGATTTATTATGAGCATCTGGTCTTGACATCTGCCCACTTGTCATGTAGTACATTTCTCCAAGAACATGACCTACAATTAATTTCCTGCTAGCTCCATGGAGAGCAGCACTACCTGGAACCACTAGTCCCGGATGTGTAGCAGCAGAACCATCATACCCTTTTGGAGGAATCCTCATTACACTATTTCCTGGCCCACTACCAAACCCATATACTTGGCGGGTCCAATTACCTGTTTGCCATGGCGATTGTGCATTGGTTGTCATGGAATGATCAGGATATAATGTAGTTGATCTAGTTCCCTCAGTCACATTTGTCAAGGATGAAATATACAATCCCGGTTTTGGGTTAGCTGTTTCAACATCCCCTACTTGTATAGACATTACTTCTGATACCTCATACAAATATTTTTCAGAACCATTAACTATACCATCGAGTAATTTCATTTTAGACCCACCCCTCAATTTGCCTTTCTTATTTCTCTTTAACCCTTCTGTATTAAACGAAACTTCTCCTGTTTCTTTGTCATAATCAATCCTATCTCTATGTTTTTTACGCACTAAACTCTTCAAGTCATTAATTGCCATTTCTTTATCTCCAGCAATATCTAAAGAGTCACCATTTACATCAATAAACTTGATTGGATTATTTGCCCCATATTGATATGGTGTGAAATCATAATACATTTCAGCGAACCTATCAATATTAAAGAACCTACCCAATGCAGCGTCATAGTTTCTTGCCCCATATGCATACCAATTCACATCCAAATCAGTAATCTCTTCCTTACCATTATACAA
>NZ_SMLV01000274.1:119-921 GCF_009711525.1 Fulvivirga lutimaris | reverse complement strand
GCCACCTTCATTACTCACATAGATCATCACCGTGCCGGGTTCCTTTGCCTCAAACTCTGGTAGCGTCAACTCTTCCCACACGTTGTTGGCATTGGTTACCTGTACATATTTAAAGTGGGCATCGGTCACCTCATCAAATCCGTCTGCTGGTATAAACAGCATGTTCAAAAACACCATCGGCTGGGTGTCATCATAATCAAAGCCATCTGTACCAAACAATCCTCCCGTTGGCCCATAACCTGATGAGATAGAGCCTGTAACTCCCTCTGATACTGGTGCAGTACCTGAAGTCAATATGTTGGTTAGTATACCGCCTATCGCTACAGGGTCTACTACCTGATTGCTGGTGATGTTAAACAGTTTTACCTGTACTTTGGAGTTCACCACATCGCCTGCGCCTACATTAAACTGTACTACAGAGCCAGCCCTGCCACTGGCATTACCATTAAGCACATAGGCATGTTGGTAGGTGGCAGATGGGTGCGGGTCAGTATGGTCAAACACATTGTCAGGTATGATATTCCCTTTATCCGTATCGGTCAGTAAGTCGGTATCATTCACTACACTTTCTCCATTCACATCTACCGTGGCATCTGGTTCGTAGAACAGGTTAAATTCTATCGTATTGGGCTGGGTAGAAAAGGTTACTCTTGTGTTACCCAAATGGTCTTTCAGGTTGTATTGGTACTCCCATCCATTGATGTCATCGGGCACTACACGGCCTTCTTCGTGTTGGATGAAAGATAGTGCTGCATCACCCTCGCCTTCTGTCTCATAAATAAACTCTCCTATGTAGTCGGTG
>NZ_SMLV01000274.1:0-109 GCF_009711525.1 Fulvivirga lutimaris | reverse complement strand
ATGGTCAAACACATTGTCAGGTATGATATTACCTTTATCCGTATCGGTTAGCAGGTCGGTATCATTCACCACAGTTTCGCCATTCACATCTACCGTGGCATCTGGTTCG
>NZ_SMLV01000146.1 GCF_009711525.1 Fulvivirga lutimaris | reverse complement strand
GATTGGTTTGGATTTGTACTAAGCAAAGGGAACCAAAGGCTTGTTAGGTTGAATTTCGGAAACTCACTAATGAGCAATCCTTCTGCTGACGTATTATTAGAACCAATTGGAGGAACAATAGTCGGTGGAATAGATATAGCGGTTGACAAAGGTAATCATGTTATGATACTTAGTAATTCTAATGATAACAAACTAAGCCTTATTAATTTTGGTGATTCTCCAGGAAACAACCCAATTCCTTCAGATATTGTAACTACCGCAGGTTTTGGAATTGCTTCAGGATTGGATGATATCAGAGTAGAGAAATTCAATGACAATTGGTATGCATTTTCTGGATCGATAATAACCAGTAGAGTTGTGAGGTTTGACTTTGGCCCTAATCTTTATAATGCATCAGCAACTCCAACTTTAATAACAACCAATTTGAGTGGGCAACAGTTTAGAGGTATTGAAATTGCTTTTGATAATGGAAACTGGTTTGGTTATGCGATTACGATTGCTGGAGAGTTATTTAGAATAAATTTTGGCTCTAGTTTAAATAACAATAGTCCAGTAGTTGATGCCTTAGGTGTAGATGGTAACTTAGATAGGCCATTTCATATTGAGCTAATAAAGTTTAATTCCCAATGGAAAATATTTAGTATGGATGCGGATGATAAGAATTTGGTTGTTGGTGATTTCCCAAGTCCATGTGATATGGAGGTATACTCTTCTAAGGATGAAATACCCAATGATATTAGGTATAGTTCTAATGGTACCTTTAATATTTCTCTCTTAGCAAAAGATGGTTCAGGTGAGGAGTCTCATTTATTAAAGAGTATAGAAGTAAATACATTTTCAGCTCCCCCCATAACTATCTCCAGCCAAAACATCTGCCTCACCTCCCCCATCCAATTCACTTCGGAATCCTCAGCAGGAGGACTTACATACGATTGGGACTTCGGGGATGGCAGCCCAACAGATGCTAATGCTAACCCATCACATAGCTTTACGGCAGCCGGGGAATATGAAGTAACACTCTCTGTGCAGGATGGCACTTGCTCAAACTTCACTAAACAGACAATTACTATTTATGAAGAACCAGCGCCAGACTTCACAGTGCCTGGAGGAAATATCTGTACCAACCAACCCTATTTGTTTGAAATTACAACTCCAGGGGACTTTGGAGGATTCATAACCTATAGCTGGGTGCTTGATGGTGTCCCGATATCCACAGATCAGGATCTTGACATTACGTTTTCAAATGGCGGCTCAAAGGAACTTAAATTGATAGCCACTATTCCGGGATGCGATATAGAAATAGCCAAAAACTTGACTAATGTTAAAGAGGGAACACTTCCTATATTCTCATTCGATGATTCCTGCGTGGGTGAGGAGGTGCTCTTTACAAACTCAACATCTGGGGATATAACTGATGTTAACTGGGAATTCAGTAATGGATTCACTTCCACACTCAGTAATCCTATTATGATTTTTGATACAGAGGGGACCTATGATGTGACTCTAAATATTACCAATGCAGATGGCTGTGAGACTTTTGACACACAAACCATCACCATTCATGCATTACCAGTAATTGACTTTAGTAATGAGCTGGCTTGTGAGAAATTAGCCACTCAATTCGAGGACTTATCAACAGTGAATATTGATAATTTATCATCCTGGAGCTGGGATTTTGGTGATGGAACGGAATTTTCTGAAGAACAAAATACCAGTCATTTTTTTGATGCCAATGGAGATTATGAAGTAGAACTTACAGCAACTAGCTCGTTTGGTTGTGTTGACTCATTAACAAAAATGGTAACGGTTTTAAAGGCCCCAGAAGTAGCATTCAATTTTGATAAAATATGCATAGATGTACCTATTCAATTTTCAGATGCTTCTGTGGCGGTGGAGGGAGAAGAGATAACGGACTGGTCCTGGAATCTTGGAGGAACTTTTAGTGCTCAGCAGAATCCACAAACAACTTTTGAAAATCCTCTTGATTATTCTGTAAGTCTCACAGTAACATCATCTAATCTTTGTACAGCAACGCAAACACAATTGGTTTCAATTCCTGAGGCGCCAAGCTTAGATTTTTCATTGGCTGATGACTGTGAAAACGAGACAGCCCAAATCACGGATATTACGGAGATATCAGGAGATAATATTTCTAATCGGAGCTGGTTAATAAATGGCAGTCAGGTTTCATCAGAGTCAAATTTTGGATATGACTTTGCGCAAGCAGGCAATTATAATGTGACGCTTTCTGTTTACACTGAAAATGGTTGTGAATATGAGGTGAGCAGAGCAGTAACGATTCACCAGGCCCCAACGGCAAGTTTTTCTACTTCATTTGATTTTGGGGCACCACCATTTGTTGTAGATTTTACAAATCAATCTTCAGGAGCTCAAAGTTATAGCTGGGAGTTTGAAGAAGAGGCTACTTCTGAAGAAACTAATCCTTCTCATACATTTAATAACCTTGGTGACTTTGATGTTTCATTGGTGGCTATATCTGATCAGAACTGCACAGATACTATCTCAAGCAGGATACAGGTTTTAGAGCCGTTACTAGATGCAGAGGTGCTGAACTTCAATATTTTACCAACTGCATCTGGGGATAAACTATCTTTTGCTATCAGAAATAATGGTACTATCAGACTAGATAGTCTCAGTGTAACAGTTAACCTTGGTGGTGAACTTGAAATTTATGAAACTATAAATAAGGCAATGAACCCTAATGAGGTGATTAGTGCTCAATTGGCCTTAACAATTGACAACAAAAGACTTGATTATATATGTATTGATGTCAGGCCTTTTATTCTGAATTATCAGGATGTTGATGAGGATAATAATAGAAGCTGCATCACTTTTGGTCAGGAAACATTCATTATTTCAAATCCATACCCGAATCCATCAACAAGCTTAGTGGCTTTTGATATTATAGCAACAAAAGATGCAATTGCCGATATTGAGCTACTGAGTTCTACCGGAGATTTGATAGATATGTTTAATGTCGAAGTGTATGAAGGAAATAACAAACTGGATTTTGACCTGAATCAATTAAAAAGTGGACTCTACT
>NZ_SMLV01000125.1 GCF_009711525.1 Fulvivirga lutimaris | reverse complement strand
TACGGCAATAAGCGCATGGTTTTTAAAACCATCTTTATGTTAATGCTGTTTTTTGCTCCTCTGGCAATTATCATTTTCGCATCTATTTCCAGTATTCCTCTATTGTTTGGTCTGTTTGTACTTAGTGGACTTGGTATGGCAGGCATTGGTATGGGAATAATGCACGATGCCATTCATGGCTCCTACTCTAAAAGCCCATTTATTAATAAAATAATGGGTTATACTATTAACCTTATTGGAGCAAATAATGAAGTATGGAGGTTACAACATAACGTGCTTCACCATAGCTTTACCAATATTCAAGAGCATGATGATGATATCAATGCACCGTTTTTTCTGCGTTTTTCTCCTCATGCTAAGAAAAACGGACTTCATAAATTTCAACATCTGTATGCCTGGTTTTTTTATGGGTTAACCACATTATCCTGGGTCACGAGCAAGGATTTCGTAAGGCTGACAAGGTACTATAAGATGGGTTTGATTAAAGAAAAAAAGACTTACAGGTTAGGCTTGTTTAAAATAGCTGCATGGAAACTACTCTATTATTCTTATGCATTGGTATTGCCCTTGGTAATGTCAGGTTTTACGCCAGGAATAGTCATTCTTGCATTTTTAGCGATGCACTTCGTAACAGGGTTGATTATATCATTGGTTTTTCAATCTGCTCACGTTGTAGAGGATGCTGCCTTTCCATTACCCAACGAACATGGTAGCATGGAGGATGAGCGTTTAATCCACCAATTAGCAACTACATGTAATTTTTCACCTAAGAGCAAGGTGTTATCCTGGCTTGTAGGCGGACTTACCAATCAAATAGAACATCATTTATTTCCACAAATCAGTCACGTGCATTATAAAAAAATAGCACCCATTGTGGAACAGACATCAAAGGAATTTGGACTTCCTTATCATAATAATGGCAATTTCTTATCAGCAATCATCAAACATTTTAAAATGCTTTATGTGCTTGGAAGAATGGAATTTCAGCCAATAAACGAAACAAATAAGTAAAACAATTAATTAATAACAATGCAAGAAGGAACAGTAAAGTTTTTCAACACAGAAAAGGGGTATGGATTTATCACTCCTAGTGATTCAAGTAAGGATGTTTTCGTCCACAACAGTGGTCTCATCCATGAAATAATGGAGAACGACAAAGTCTCTTATGATACTGAACAAGGTCAAAAAGGACTTAATGCGGTCAATGTAGAGCGTATCGATTAATAATAAATAACAATACAAAGTATAATATAATGGAAGGAACAGTTAAGTTTTTCAACTCTGAGAAGGGTTTCGGATTCATTGCCCCTAGTGATTCAAGCGAAGATATTTTCGTTCATAGTAGTGGTCTAATCCATGAAATAAGAGAGAACGATAAGGTATCATTTGATACTGAACAAGGCAAAAAAGGCCTTAATGCGGTTAACGTAGAACGCATAGACTAATAAAAATTAAGTAACAATACAAAATATAATACAATGGAAGGAACAGTTAAATTTTTCAATACAGAAAAGGGGTACGGATTTATTACTCCAAGTGATTCAAGCGAAGATATTTTCGTTCACAATAGTGGTTTAATTGATGATATCAGAGAAAATGATAAAGTATCGTATGAAACCGAACAAGGCCAAAAAGGACTTAATGCGGTTAAGGTATCGGTAATACATTAAATCAACTCTTTTTATAAAGAGATAAGAAGTGATCATACAATGATCACTTCTTTCATTTAAGGGTACTCCCTATTTCTGCATAAAAAAAATGTATTTCATTAATAGCGTTAAGAACAAGAAAACACCATTTTCTTTTAGAAACCCCTATTTACTTTTAACAGTGTTAATTTAGCGTCAATTAAATTCATCAACTCCCCATTAGAAAATCAATGCTATCCAACAATGATATACTCAAAAAATTAAGAGTGGCCCATAAGCTTCGTGATGATGATATTATTAAAATTCTCAAACTGGTAGATTTTGAAATTTCAAAAGGAGCATTAGGTGATATGTTTAGAAATGAGGACCATCCTAATTATCAAGAAGCTGGAGATCAGATATTACGCAACTTCTTAAATGGGTTGATTATTCATCTGCGTGGCCCAAGGCCTGATAAACGGTAGCTTGGATTTATGGCAACAAAGTATATTTAAAGACCTGGCACCTGAAGTCAATGTAAATCAAGTTCCTTCACAATTCCCTTTATAAATCATCTTCAAAACAGCTTGCCATCCATTCACCCTTTTTGTATTATTAGCAGTTAATCGTTTAGATCAATGCTATCCAACAATGACATAC
>NZ_SMLV01000206.1 GCF_009711525.1 Fulvivirga lutimaris | reverse complement strand
ATAAAATATTCAAAAAGAATAATCCTAATTGCAACTTCCTGATTTTTAACTACTTATATTTTTTATATACGTTGTTGGTCGCTGCCTAATGAGCTATCCGATAATTTTACTTATTAAAATTATTATAGGTATACCGTTCAGAACTGCGTGAGAAATAAAGAAAATTGTATTGTTCTGAGTTCGTTGAACTATGTATGACATGAAAAGGGCACCGGGAAGAACCAAAAGGGCATTGTATGGTGCAAATAAATGAAACATGGTCCATAATAAACCATGAACGATCCAAGTATATTTACCATGAGTTAGTTCCTGCTTAGGAAACAAATATCCCCTCCATAAAAACTCTTCTCCACAAACATTAAAAAAGTAATAGAATAAATGAAGAAGTAGTAGCCACCAGTTTCCCTTAATAACATAACCAACAAAAGTTTCTCCATCACCCATGATTTCATTAAGGATTTCAGGAGGAGGAAACGCGTCATGGACCGACTTTACAAAGGAATGTGCAAATTGAAAAACGGCTAGATATAATCCAATGTCAACCAATACGAAAAGTATTGTCCACAGCCACATTCTACCTTTGATTGTTTTAAACCTAAACCGAGTTTTGAATTCTCTCCAGGTCCATTTATTCCCCTCATGCTTATAACCAATCAAGGCTCCTACAAAGAAGAGCAAATGAGGGAAAGCAGTAATTGTAAAAAGAAGTGCCTTATTAACTCCATAATTATCTAAAAAAGGAAGGACAACTCTTTCAATAAGAAGAAATAATAAACCTGCGAGTCCGAAGATTAATAAGGAGTAGTGTAGCTTTATTGGTTTCATTTATCTAAGTATATATAATGACTCAAACTTATCGGTTGCTATCAACAACAAAATAGCAGTCATGACTGCTATTTTGCTAATGTTTTCTTTGAATTTCACATTAGGCCATTTCTAAACCATATTCATCAATTTCGAAATAGCCTTTGTTCTCCATTATTCCTGCTTATTGTTTTTAAAAGACTTATCAGGATATGCCGGAGGTTGTGGTACATCTCTAGGGTCTTTCTCAATTAACTCTTGGAGATGTTTGATGGCAGCATCCAGCTGTGCATCATTTCCCTGAAAGGTTGCATGTGGCAAGTTGTCTATCTCTATATCTGGTTCGAAGCCACGGCCTTCAATAAGCCACTCTCCATCCCCATAAACGCCAAACATTGGTGCCCTGGCAATACCATTGTCACTTAGCCTGTTGGCACCGCTGAGCCATATCTCACCGCCCCAGGTTCTGGTTCCGATAGATGTACCCAACCCTAATTTTTTGAATCCATCTGCAAAAGCTTCACCATCAGAGTAGGTGTTTTCATTAACAAGAATAACAATGTGCCCCCTAAATGCATAAGGCATATTCCAATAAGGCTCACCTGACCTGCCTTTCCAATACATCCACGCCTTTCTTAATAGCTTTTCGAGAATGAAACTGTCAATATTTCCACCGAAATTGTATCTAACATCTATAATAAGACCTTTCCTGTTAAAGACAGGATAAAATTCTCTGTAGAACTGGCTAATGTCATTGCCGCCCATCGCTCTAAGATGGAGGTAGCCAATATCATCTTTTGACTGCTTATCTACATATTTACGATTGCCATATTCCCAATCTCTATATCTAAGATTATAAGTGCTGCCCACAGGCACTACTATAATATCGTGCGTCTTACTTTCTCGCTTTATGGTTAACCTTACTTGCTTACCAATCTGATTACGGATAAGCTCACCGATATCCACCGCGGATAGGGCGCTCAATCCATTGACGCTTGTAACGATATCACCTTCACGCACATCCAAATATGGGTCATCAAGTGGTGATTTTTCGTCAGGATAATCAGGGTCTGCCTTGTAGATATAATCTATCCTGAATCCTCCTTGGGCTTCATCCCTCATAAAAATTCCGCCTAAGTTGGCGACAGGTATTTGCTTTTCGTCACTTCTAACATCACCGCCACGCACGCTCGTATGAAGAGCAGACAATTCACCTACAAATCTTCCTATAAGATCAGACAATTCATTTCTGGTTGTAATTCGATCTGTAAGGGTAAAATACTTGTCATGCATAGCACGCCAATCTACGCCATGCATGTTTTTGTCAT
Source organism: Fulvivirga lutimaris (assembly GCF_009711525.1). Classification (GTDB taxonomy): domain Bacteria; phylum Bacteroidota; class Bacteroidia; order Cytophagales; family Cyclobacteriaceae; genus Fulvivirga; species Fulvivirga lutimaris. The sequence goes on along the minus strand of NZ_SMLV01000206.1, from coordinate 3,248 downwards.
AGAAGTAATCCCTTTCCATTCGCCAGGCATCAGTGAAAATCTGTTTCCAGTCCTCTCTTGGCTTAATAGGAAATTTCCAATTGCCTAGATCGATCTTATCATTATTGATATTACCGATTTCACTAGTACCTGCACTACTCATATAAAATGAGCCATTTTTACTTATCAGGAGCTTTTTGCCATCAGCAGTAAGGTCGAAGCCTCGAATATTATCAGTCATGGTTTTGATAGCCACATCTTCATTGTCAATTTTTATAAAGCTCAAATGGCTTTTTGCTCCAACTCCTGTTTCTCTTGAGGTTACATAAAGCGCCTTATCATTTACAGCTAAACCATAGTAGTTGCCTGGCTTTACTGGCACTTCTTCAATTCTACTTTGTATGCCTGCCTGATCAATCCGTACAGTTAATCCTGTATCAGTTTTATCTTCTTTTTTCTTGTCATTCGAGGCAGGTTTTTCTTCTTCATCTCCTGAGTAGAGCTCATCGTTTGGCCTGAAAGGAGAACGTGTGCCTTTCTGTAGTGCAACATGATAGATCTTTTCGCTGGCATCAAAGTATGGCTCTGGTTGTCTCGTACCCCAGGGGCTACCCACCAAACTGGTAAAACTTCGATCTGAGATGAAATAAATAAACTTACCATCCGGACTCCAGCGTGGATTGAAGCTATTGGCACGATCGGTAGTTAAATCAAAAGATGTTTTGCTATCTATATTATAGATTTTGATCTGTGCCATGGTGTTTTTAGCGGCCTGCACAAACGCTAACCACTTGCTATCAGGAGACCACGAGAAGTCTTGTATTCCTTCTTGATTACTTGAAATTTTGGTGCTTACTCCACTCGCAATGTTCAATACATACATATTGCTTTCAAGATCATCATAAGCTATCCATTTTCCATCTGGCGAAGGGATGCCTTCATATCTTAATAAATCACCATCTGACGTTATTTTACGTTCGTTACCTAGTCCATTTGCTGGCATGCTTACGAATTCGAATTCGCCACTTTCATCAGATAGGGCTATAACCTGCTTGCCATCATTTGAAAAGGTAGCGTCACGATATCTTACATTTGACTTATGAGTAAATGAAACTATCCGTCCTGCTTTGGTTGGAACTACAAAGATTCTACCTCTTGCAGTGATTACAATTTTTTCTCCGGTCTTATCCGGATTAACTGAAGTGATGTACTGTGATGGGTTATCTTCCCATTTTTCTCGTAGCTGATCGAGGTCTGTAGCAAGTGTAATATTTATTTTACTTGAAGAGTCAGACGAAATATTATATTTCCATAAGTCAGCACCCATTTGATATACTATAACGCCATTGGATACATTAGCATAGCGCACGTCAAACTCGGTATGTTTGGTGTGCTGCTTAAGATCACCACCATTTTCATCCATTGACCAAATGTTCATCATTCCATCACGATCTGTGATGAAATATACTCTGGCACCAAACCACATAGGGTGATGGCTGCCACCCAGGTGGTCTTTTGTTAATTTTGTTGCCTCACTATCTCCTTCAGTAAACTTCCATATTTGCCTTGCCGTTCCGCCCTGATATCGCTTAGTTACATTACGATGATATGCGGGTCTGACAAAATAGAGGGTCTTGCCTGAAGCATCATAACCTGCTTCACTAGCCTGGTCCAAAGGAATGAAGCTTTTGCTTTTGGTCTTGATGTTAATTTTGACTAATTGATTATCAGGCTTTTTGTTATAAGCTCTTGTGGTATAGATTATTTCTCCTGCCGGTGTCCAGTTAGTAGAAAAAGAAGCATCACTTTCATAGGTCCAGCGTGTAGTAAGCCCTCCGCTGATAGGCATGGTGTATACTTCTGTAGGGCCTTCATAGTTGGCAGAGAATGAAATGGTTTGGCCATCGGGAGAGATGCTAGGATAGCTTTCCTCTTCCGGATGTGTGGTTAAGCGCTGGGCCAATCCGCCAGAAAGCGAGACTGTCCAAATATCTCCTTCTGCACAAAAGACAATCTTATCATTGTGAATATCAGGAAACTGATAGTATCCTTCGAATCCTTGAGCTTGCAAGGTGGCATTTAGAAACAGGAAGAATAGCGTGAGGCAGGTAAGTACAAGTGAAGTTTTGATTTTAAGCATGATGGATAATTCTTTAGTGAAATTCTTGGTATCATAAGTAACAGGAATTCCTGCTATTTCACTAATGTTTTTTCTTGAATTTCGCCCCTTTTGCTTCGTTAGCTATGCAATAGTTTTTGTGGCTTGTTGAGAGAAATAATATTGGAGGCTGTTATATATGATTCTGGTGGGATATGTTCTATTTAACAAAAACTTTAATATCACCAGCTGTTTCAAAGGATATAGAAGTTTAAGGCTAATGCTAAAACTCCAAAGAAGATTTTCATTTTCTCTTAATGTTAACGGTTTGGCTATACGCAGCATCCCGCAGGGTATTGCGTATAGGTGTTTGTGGCAGGAGTTGTGGTTTTATTGTCTTAGATTTTCTAAAGCCTGTGCGCTGACCCAGAAAACATCTACATTTTCGAAATCATCTGAACCTACATTTCTACTAAAGAAAAGGTATTTACCATCTGGCGTTATACTAGCAGAAGCTTCCCATGCATTAGTGTTTATTTTATCTCCCAAATTAACTGCATTACCCCAGGTGCCATCTTTTTGTTTAAAACTGATATAAATATCAGAGTCCCCAAAACCGTCTTCCCTTTCAGCATCAAATAATAAATACGATTCATCTGGAGCGATAAAAGGATGGCTTAAAAAAGTTCCTGTGTTTATTGCTTTGGGCAAAGCTATGGGTTCTTCATGTTTTCCATCTATCAAACGTGAATAGCGAATTGGAAAAGTTGAATCATTCTCTTTATAAGTGTCAAAATAATACGTGCCATTTGCAGATGCAGAAAGACGCATAATATACATAGAATCATTACTTACAATAGGAGGTTCAAGATCTTGTAATTCGGACCATCCAGATTCCGTTCTTTTTAGATATCTGTCACCTAAATGCATGGTTTCTCCGTCTGGAGCTATTACTGGTCGTCCTATCCATGGAGATGCGACTTCTGACTTTTCCCACATCCCATTAATTTCATTGTATTTGTATGCGTAAAATGCTGATTTTTTATTTTCTTCTCCTCTTCTAATAAAATAGAATGCCTTCATGTCTGGGGTAAATGCACTAGTATATTCATAAATTTCTGTAGACACAAGACCTGGAGCAAATGGTATAGGAGTTAATCCTGGTGGTTTT
>NZ_SMLV01000217.1:2349-5866 GCF_009711525.1 Fulvivirga lutimaris | reverse complement strand
CTTATTGACTATTTCTAATTTCTCTTGTTGGCTTAAATAATCTCCAATATCATGATAATGAATTGTGGCGTTTTCATTTAACGATTTTGGATTTTTTACTAAAAGAGTAATAGATATGGGAGTTCTTGAACCTGACCCAAATATTTTACCACCTTCTTTTCTACTCAATTCTCCACTCGTCCGTTGATTGCCTCTTAGATTAAATACCCAAATACTGGAAAACTCTTTTTCAATGGCCTTTCTGAAACCATCCGTACTATTACCATCTAACCAAGCTCCATTACTCACAAAAGCAATTATGCCACCATTTTTCGGGTCTAATCTATCTGTACTCCACCTAAAAGCTTTGATATAAGAATCGTATAGAGCATTCTTGTTTGCCGCTGTACTTCTATTTGCGTAACTGTTTGCTATTCGACTATCTAATTTTATATATTTCTGATTTTGGGCTGCATCATTTTCTGATTTTTGGCCTGCAGAATATGGAGGGTTACCCATTATTACCCTCAATGGAGCTTTCATTTGCTTTTCTACCCTTGCAGAGTTTTGAGGGAACATTTCTGAAAAAAGTTCTTCACCCTTATCTGTTTCTCCTAATTGAAAGGTATCAGTAAGTACAATACCCTCGAATGGCTCATAGGGCACTTCACTTTCTTTAGAGTTATCGTATAATTCTTCAGACAACTTATCATGAAAAGCATTCTCAATATTAACCGCAGCTATGTAATAGGCTAATAGCACTATTTCATTTGCATGAAGTTCTGACTTATATTTTCTTGCTAAATCTTTCTTATCTATCAACCCACTTTGAATAAGCCTGGTAATAAAAGTACCGGTACCTGTGAAGGGATCTAATACATGAATGTTTTCATCTGAGATACTTCTGCCAAATTCTTTCTTTAAAACATCATTCACCGAATGGATAATGAAATCTACTACCTCCACTGGAGTGTAAACAATACCCAGCTGCTCTACCATTTTAGGGAAGGCAGTTTTAAAGAACTTATCATAAAGTTCTATTATGATTCTCTGTTTGCCCTCAGCATTATCAATGCCCTCTGCTCTTTTACGAACTGACTCATAGAATTTTTGAAGTGTTTCCGACTCTTCAGCCACTGACTTACCTTCTAACTCATCCAACATACCTTGCATGGCTGTGGACACTGCATTGCTTTTAACAAAAGAATAACCTTCGAACAATGCTTCAAATATTGGCTTGGTAATGATATGCTGTGCTAACATTTCTACCGCCTGAGGCTCTGTAATGCTTGGATTTATATTCTTTTGTAAACCATTTAAGAACTTATCAAATGCCTGTCGTTGATCTTTCTTAGTTTCGATAAGGTGTTTAATTCTCTCAATTTGTCTTTCTGCAATAATGGCAACATCTTTTGCCCATTGCTCCCAATATCTACGATCTCCAACCTTTTGAACTAACTTGGCAAAGACCACAGATTGAAGTTGCTCGAACTGAATAGCTATTTGATTTGAAAGATCGCCAGAACCTGTGCCTCTGCCATCGATAGGATTACCATCACCATCAAATGAGGTTTCAACACCTCCGACAACTACTTTGCCGGGCTTTCTTTTATTTAGCTCGATTTTGTTTACTAAAGCATTAAACCTATCGTCATGTGCTCTCAATGCATTTAGAACTGTCCATACAACTTTATAGCGTTCATTATCATCTAAGGCCTTATCTGCCTCCACATCTGAAGGAACAACTACTGGGATAATAATATAACCATATTTCTTACCAGGGGATTTACGCATAACCCTACCGACAGACTGAACCACATCTACCTGAGAATTACGAGCGGATAAGAACAAGACAGAATCGAGCGAAGGAACATCTACACCCTCACTCAAAACTCTTACATTGGTGATAACCCTACACTGATTATCAGGAGTATCTTCTTTAAGCCAACCGAGCATTTTATCTCTTTCTGGAGCACCCATAGTGCCATCCATATGTTGGGACTCAACACTTACCATTTTCTCTTTTTTATCTGCCGGCAATGCGTCTAAATATGCGTCTGTGGCGAGATTGAATGTGTTAGTAATTTGCCTTGAATTCGAAATGTTAGAGCAGAAGGCAACCGCTCTTTTCATTGGGTTAGGATCTGACTTTTTTGTTTCGCCATCATCACCCAAAAACTGTTTAGAAAGTGCATTAATGCAGCCAATTAACTTGGTAGCATCATCAGTAGTGATTTCGGTAGAATCACCAGCTATAATATTTTTAAAGGCAGGAGGAACGTCTTGATCATTAAGAGTAAGGATTAATACTTTATAATCCGTGAGTAAGTCTCTTTCTACAGCCTCTCCAAAACCGATACGGTAAATCTCTTTGCCATAAAGAGCTTCATCATCCATAGAGCATAGATAAGCATCTGCTTGGGCAGCGCGGCTCTTGGAATCGTCATTATAAAGACGTGGAGTAGCTGTCATATATAACCTTTTCTTGGCTTTTAAGAAATCTGCATCATGAACTTTGGTAAATGCGGATTCATCTTGGCCAGCCAATGAAACACCCGTAGTTCTGTGAGCCTCATCACAAATGATAAGATCGAACTCCTTATGACCTTGTTTTAGTAATGCCTTCTGAGCTTTGGCTATGACATCAATGGATTGATAAGTTGAAAAGACAACTGTCATACCCGGAAGGCCTTTTTCTTTTATTCTATCAAATTGATATAAAATACTATCTGTATCAGTTGATGCAGGAAGCGCTAAATCTACTACACTGTAATAATCAGAATCAGCATTGCGTTGTCTATCTCTTGTTATTTCCGAGTCTGAACATATACAAATGGCATTAATTGGCTCATTTGCATCTGCACTCCATTCTCGTAATGTCTGGCCTAAAAGAGCAATAGAAGGAACAAGAAAAAGGACTAGGCCTTTGCCTGCTGTTTCATTTTCGGCAATTCTAAGTGCATTAAAGGTTTTGCCAGTACCGCAGGCCATGATGAGCTTGCCTCTGTCTGCTTCTTTGAAATGCTCGTGTGTTTTTTCAAGAGCTTCTGTCTGGTGTGGACGCAATGTTTTCTTTGGAGTACGAGCAGCCTCACCGTGAACGCCAGATTCTAACTTTTCCCAATCTACCGGAGCTTCTACAAGCTCAATAAGATTAATTCTGGTAACTGGTGGGTTTTGATTAGTGATTGCCTCTGTGGCATTTGGCCCCCAATTATTAGTAGTGGAAATCCAAAGTCTATGACGAAAACGAGTTGTTTTTAGCTCTTCATCTTTAAACTCCCTGCCTGATGTAGATAGGAAACTATCAACAGCTGGTTTATCTATACGTGAGTTTTCTTGGTAACATTTACATTGAATAGCCCAATAATCTCCTTCATTGGTAAGAGCTACTAAATCTATTCCAGTATCAGAACCACCTAAATCCATCTTTCCAGGAAACTCATTCCACATCCATACATTTTTGAACTTATACGCATACTTAGGGTCTGTCATCAAATAGGCTTGCATTAGCCTTTCGAATCGATCGCCTTTATCG
>NZ_SMLV01000217.1:0-2116 GCF_009711525.1 Fulvivirga lutimaris | reverse complement strand
TTTCTAGAATTTTAAGGAAGCTCATATTGATACTCGAAGCTTAAGGTAAAATGCCAAATTATTGAATTATAACTAATTTAAATTATCTAAATCAAATATTTTAAAAAGGCGAAATATGCCGATTGGGTAAAATCAACTAATTTATTGGGTGTTTTTACCTAATTGTATTGATTGTGAAGGTATTGCAATGAAGAACCTTCTTTTAGTGAACTAATGTTTGAATAAACATTAATTCTGAAGGTGAAAATATCTCTAGAGGTAAGAATGTAAAAATTTGAATCTTGTATCAATTTGCTTATCTCAGGTAATTCAAGAATTTCAGATGTAGATCCAAATACTGGACGGGACATCGTAAATATGTGGGTGGTGTGGTTTGACTTTTGGATGTATTGATGACGTATGATATTGATTGTTGTCATTACCTAACTTAAATTGTAAGAGTCTTCGATATGTTTCTTAGCCTTTTCTAGTTCATCTAAATTATTAATAATTATCTCGGTATCGCCAGTGCCATAATGACCAACCTCACTAACATCTCTCATGTTTTCGGAGGGGTCTTTAATTGATTTGAAGTCTTGTTTTAGATACAATTTTAAAGCCTTGCTTCGGGCTATTATTTCTAAGCACACGAAATTTCTTATTCGGGAATAGGCATAGTAATATTTGAGCTCCTTTTTCTGAACATCATCACCCAATGAAAAGATAAAATCTTCTAATTGTGTGATCATGTCAATTACAGATTGACCTGCTGATTCTCGATAATCTGCGATGCCTTTATATTTGGTTTGAGAAGTTGAGGATATCGATTCTTTTTGTTGAACAGTACTTGCAAGCTCAAATAGGACATATTGCTCTTCAAAAATTCGATAACGAATTAATTCGATATTGCGATTGATCTGACCTATAGCGTAATCATCATACTTTGTAAAATCACGTGCAATACATAACAATCTAGGGTTGGACCAATCAACCTCTATCGTTTTATCAAAGGTTTTAAAACAGATCATCTCAAAATCCGCTTTATGATCCATTAACCAATCTAGATAAAAAAGGCCTTGATTTATTACATTTTCTTTACTGTCTAATTTGTACTCAATTATGACGGGGCAATTATTTTCATCTATACCCAGGGTGTCAATTCTCCCTTTGTGTTTGTTCCCAGTACTGTACTCTGAGGCTAAAAATTTGATTCCAAAAAATACCTCAAGGTTGGTTTCACATAATTTTTGGATTTCTCTCTCTAATTTGAACTCGCTTGGTTGAATGGAATTCGCTTTTCCATTTGTGAATGAATAGAGCTTTAAATCCGCCATAGTTTATTATAATTTTATTCGTACTAAGATTTAACTAAATATGAACATTTTTATAGGATCAAACAACATCTGCTTAATGGAGGTTAATATCTTTTATCTGTACCGTTTAAAACCATTATGTTAGTCATTGATCTTAACCTACTTCTTACTCTGTTTCCATAAAGTTCTTCAATTTCTATTGCCGAAAGATTTGTTGTGAAGTGTGATTGCATTTGGTGGCCTATAAATAGATCATAGCGACTTAATATTACCTCTGCCATGATATTGAGTTTATTGCCGAAATGTGGTAATAAAGTTTCAACTCCTAAATCATCAAAGCAATATGCCCTTGGGATAACTTCAGATTCATTGGTACGGAATGATTGAGTAGTGTATTTGTGAATGGTTTTAATTCCTTGCTCTGCGAATTCATAAGCTATTTTACGAGTTGGCATCAAAACTAACTGCATGTGCGGAGGATGGATGTGCTTGAGGAGATTCATAAGAGTGGTTTTCCCGCAACCAATTGGACCAGTTAATAAGATTCCTTTGTGTAGTTTGATATTTAGCTTTTCGGCCTGTTTTTCATCTTGATAGAAATAGACAAATAGTTTGTAAATGGTTTCGTAATCCTCCTCGATAATTGTAAAGTGATGACCATAGATTTGGCGACCAAACTTTTGGAGGTAAGCGGAGACTTCGGAGAAGAGAAATTTTGAGGAGGGGAAGGTTTTGTCTAAGTGAGTAGACCCCCTCCGCCCTTTGGGTAACTCCCCCGAGGGACGCTCTTCGACTGGCTTAGGACTCGAATGTTTATAGTGGTT
>NZ_SMLV01000039.1 GCF_009711525.1 Fulvivirga lutimaris | reverse complement strand
TAATAATATAGTTTGTTATTATTTAATTTGCCACTTTTGCATGTTGATGCAATTTGAAACAGATGAGTTTGGCCAATTTTAGTTCCGTTTCAACCGATTATGGTGATGTTGATCTGATCATAAATACCAGCAATAAGGCGGAATACATTTTACTCTTAGCCCATGGTGCTGGTGCTGGTATGACGCACCCGTTTATGGAGCAGGTTGCCGAAGCCTTCAGCGAATCCATCTTTACAGTAGTACGGTTCAATTTCGTGTATATGCAGAATGGAAAAAAGCTCCCTGATTCTCCACAAAAAGCTCATCACGTAATAGAAAAAGTTATTGAATATACTCGGCATCATTTACCAAAACTTCCCATAATACTGTCAGGTAAGTCTTATGGAGGAAGAATGAGTTCACAATATGCAGCCTTAAATAACCCCGACATTTTTGGTTTGATCTTTTTCGGATTCCCTTTACATGCCATGGGCAAGCCGTCAATTGACAGAGCTGATCATCTGAAGGAAATTTCAAAGCAAATGCTCTTTCTACAGGGCAGCAGAGATAAGCTTGCTGAACGGAATT
>NZ_SMLV01000344.1:9329-16978 GCF_009711525.1 Fulvivirga lutimaris | reverse complement strand
TGAAATACTTATAATAAAAAGAAGCGTAAGGTATATTCTTACCAGGTTTTTATCAGCTAATGTCAAATTATTCAGTCGCCAACATTTGTGTAGGTAGTCAATGAAATAACCAATTAAACACGATAGTGGTATAATTACAGGGAGTAAATATCTTTCTTTCTTTTCACCTGGAATTGAGAGTAATACGACCATCAGTATTAACCACCAAAAGAGGAATTTGTACTCTTTTATCGGTATACGCTGCTTCATGAAAGGATAGATCAATGTAGATAGAGCAAATAATGACCAAATGCCTACATGAGACCAAAAACCCCAATATTGATAAAATGGTTTTACATGACGCTCAGTCCATGCCATACTTTCTGCATTGACTATTCTTAATAGCAATTCTTTATTGGTGATGAGTTGATAAATAGGCCAGGAAAAACCAACAACCATGAAGATAAATACCATTAATAACAATCCCTTCCATTGGTTTTTAATAGCTGTATTTTTCATTACCATAAACCAGCCAATAAGAAATGGTATCAGTATTACATAAAATGATACCGGCCCTTTACTCATAAATGATAAGCCCATAAACAAGCCAGCCATTGAATATGAAAATATGCTGCTAGAATTTTTACGCCATATGTCAATCAAAAAGGCAATGGCTATAGCCATTAATGAATGACAGTAAATATCCCAGGTGGCTTGACGACTCATTAAGATCAGGTAGTAGCTTGTAGCTGCAACAAGCGAAGAATAATAACCCACAGTTTCATTTCCTGAAATTGATTTGGCAATAAAAAAAACAGCTAATACCATCAAAAAACCCATGATAGCAGCTGGAATTCTGTGTAATGCTAAATTATCAACAGGATAGACTTTAGCTATTGCCGCATTGACCCAAGTTGGTAAAGGTGGTTTTGCTAATCTTGGGTAACCATTCATGGTGGGGTTTAGCCAGTTGTCTGTTTGTACTATCTCTCTAGCAGTTATTAGATTTCTGGCTTCCATAATGTCCGGGCTCAGGTATTGATTATTGACAACAAAATTCATCACAGACACTAAGGCAACAACCAGTAGTTTATATTTTAATTGCATAGGCTGAGAGTCTTATTTGTTTGCCAGTCAATAAACTTAGTCAGGCCCTCCATGATAGTGATTTTTGGAAAATAGCCAATAAGAGCCTCAGCTTTACTTATATCGGCACAGGTCAATTCTACATCTCCTGGCTGCTTTGGTAGTTGGTTAAAGAAAACCTCTTTATTTAAAATAGAACCAATAGTTGAAACTAGATCATTTAGACTAATAGGATTGTTATTGCCAATGTTGATAGTTTCAAATGTGCTATCATTTTGTGTTAGATAATCCATTGATAAAGATATGCCGTCTACAATATCGCTTATATAAGTATAATCCCTCATGGTGGAGCCATCTCCGTAAAAAGGTATTGGCAATTCTTCATTAATAAGACGAACGAATTTGTTAATGGCCAAGTCTGGTCTTTGTCGTGGTCCATAAACTGTAAAAAATCTCAAATTGATAAAATCGATGTTGTAAAGTGAATGATAAGTGTGATTCATTAGCTCACAGGATCTTTTAGTAAAAGCATAAGGGGAAATGGGTTTGTTGTCATTAACATCTTCTGCAAAGGGAGGTACACCATTACCATATACAGAGGAAGATGAGGCAAATACCATTTTATTGACCTTTCGGTCTTTCATATAATTAAGCAAGTTTAAGGTACCTGTGATGTTATTGTCAATATAGCTTTGAGGTGATTCTATGGATGGCCTCACTCCAGCTTTGCCTGCTAAATGAATAACTATGTCTACATCAAAACTTGATAGAAGCTTGTGAAAGTCATCTTTAACAAGATCTATTTCAAGAAAGTGAAAATCAGAAGAATCTCTAAAAACCATAATATTCTCTTCCTTTATACTACGAGCATAAAAAGGATCGAAATTATCTATGCCTACTATAGTGTGGCCTTGTTTTAAAAGCCTTTCAGATACATGTGAGCCAATGAATCCTGCACATCCGGTAACTAAAATTGTTCTTTTCATAATGGTTTAGCCTCCATTTTGACCTTTTTTGCTTGCATACCTATTTGTATATTTCGAGCATAAGCAATTATCCCAAATGCTTGCCCCAAAATAAGTATAGGGTCATATCTGAAAAACCCATAGGAAACTATGAGTAGTGAGCCTACCATGCTAATGATCCAAAAACCAAGAGGTAGGACTGATTTTTTTAGCTTTTCAGAAAAGTACCATTGATACACAAACCTTAAGGCGAAAACGACCTGTCCCAATGCTCCCCAGACTAGCAGAAGGTAGGATATGGACGGATTGCCAATAATATCATTCCAGCTATGCTGGTTAGAACCTGCCATCCATGAGATGGTGGCTATTGGAAAAAGGAAAACAATAACCTTGAAATAGTGCGGAATATAACCCCATGCTCCTTTATATTGAAGATTTCTTATATAAATGAAATATGAAATGATCTGACCAAAAATAATCACAGGATCATCTCTCAATATTCCATAAGCAATTAATAAAAAAGAGGCAATAAGGCTCAGCTGCCAAAATATGGTCGGAGATAGCACCCTTCCTGACTGCTCTGACCTTAACCATTGTATTATTAACCTGGCGCTAAATAAGAGTTGGGCAGCCAGACCAACAGCATAAATCCAATATGGTTCGTCCATTAAGCGACCTTTTCTTTTTTGAAACTAGTTTTCATCTCCGGGGTTAGGATGGTATAGTTGATGTATCTTTTACGCATCCAAACAAAAGCCAGTGTATCTAAAAATGGACCGGTTAGTCTATTCCATAAATTGTACTTGGCCGTGCCAGCATATCTTTCAAAATGCCTTACTTCTAACTGCTTTACTCTTTTGTTTTGAAGTTGAACTAATGCAGGCATAAAACGGTGCATTCCCTTAAAGAAAGGGATTGACTTGGCAACATCAGTTTTTATTAGCTTAAGTGGGCAGCAGGTGTCTTCAATACCATCTTTAATCATATATCGCCTGAAGGCATTTGCAATTAGTGATGATAATTTCTTGATATAGCTATCTTTCCTCTTTTTTCTTATTCCATTAATCATATCATAATCCATCATATAAGGATAATAATTAATCAAGTCAAGAGGTGTGGTTTGCATATCAGCATCCATGTATGCCACCCATGCTGTCTCTGTAAAATCAATGCCTGCCTTTATTGCAGTACTCAAGCCACAATTTTTATCAAGAGAGATGGAAGTGTAATTAGTATCATACCTGACAATACTTTGAATTATTTCAGAACTATGGTCTGTAGAGCCGTCATTTACGAAAAGTATAGCTACTGAAGGCTTCGATTTTTCAATAAATTCGTCTAAGGTTTCTTTTAGTTTTTCCAATGATTCTTCTTCATTGAAGACGGGAATTATAAGCGTTAAGTCTTTCATTCTACAATTTGGTTAAGCCTTGTTAGAACTTCATGATTACCAGTACTTTCCAACATCCCAGCATAATGAAACCAGGCAGCTACAGTAGTTGTGTGCTCTAAATTGTGAAAGGATAATTTAGAAGAAACCGTGTTCCCAAACAGGACTGTGATGTAGTTTTTAGATTGTTCACAAATCGATTCTTGCATCCTATCAGCTTATATTTGTTTTAAATAGTAAGGAAAGTCAATTATTATGATCTTTACCGTGACGAGAGGAACATGATATATGGTTGGTTGAAAAATAAAAAAAATATCATTACCAACTATTTGACAAAACATTACGTCATCATTTTAGAATAAGACAAAACCATAGCGCCATTAAAACCGATCAGGAGCTTCAGGAACTTTTAAAATCCTGCAAAAAAGGGATTCGCAATAGTCAAGACGAGTTGTATAAGCTCTACTATGGCTATGCTATGGGAATTTGTCTACGTTATTCAAAACATAGAGAAGAAGCAGTAGAAATAGTGAATGATGGCTTTATGAAAGTGTTTAATAATCTTGGTAAGTATACTGCGGGGAAGTCTTTTAAGGGATGGGTAAGAAGAATTATGATCAATGCGGCTATTGATTATTACAGGAAGAATGAGAAACACTATAACATGCTGGATATATCTTATGCGCAAAGTCAGGAAACAGAAGAAACAGCGTTAGAGCAGCTTTCAGTGCAGGAGATAATTAATGCCATACAACAGCTACCTGCAAGTTATAGAATGGTTTTTAACCTCTTCGTTATTGAGGGCTATAAACATGAAGAAATTGCAGCTCAGTTAAATATTACTGCAGGAACCTCAAAATCTAATTTGTCTATAGCAAGAAGCAAGTTGCAAAAAATATTGAATCAAAATCAGCAACAGTTAATTCCGAAGCAGAATGGATGATAGCAGGTTTGATGATATTATAAAGAATAAGGTAGAGGAGTTTGATGCCGTGGAGTTTGACCCTTCGGCATTGGCTGCTATGCATTATAAAATGGACACTAATGTGAGACCTTCTTTCTATGGTAGATATAGGAATGAAATTCTTGTAGCGGCAGCCACTTCTATCATCGCTATGTTGATATTGTTCGGTTTAAATGGAGCTGGTAATGATGCAGTACTACAGGAACAGGTAATGGCTTTGAGAGACCAAAATGCCAAGATAGATAAGCTAGAGTCACTGCTTCAAGAGTCTGCTAATCAGTCGGCACTTCCACCGGATACGATCAGAGTGGTAGAATACCGAAATGCCAATGAAATGTATTACAATCAGCTGGTAGGGCAAATTGCCCAGCTCAGGCAACAATTAAATCAGGTACAGAATCGGCCTCGTAAAGAGGACTATAATTTCAGGAAGGACTTGGTTTATCTTGGGCGAGCAGGTAAGGTGTCTGATGATATCATTAGGGAGCTAGGTCGTGGTAAAGTGGTTGAAAATGGTGGCTATCTATTTTTGGTAGTTGATGATCCTATTGCTGCAGATCAAAATCCTTATCTGGTAAAAAGGAGAGGGCTCACCCATGAGTATCGCTTACCAGAATATTTTTTTATTTGGGATAGTACCTCTGCAGATGATTATGTAACAAGCGTAGAGCCTCATCCGGTACAGATATCTGTTAAAAAATTAAAAGAGCTAGAAAGGCATTACAAAAATGGAATGGGTATTGATATAGGTCCTTCAGTAAGCCTGCAAAGAGGTTTTGGTGGCACGGGCTCAACCAGCAATGTGATTGGTGGCGGTCTTGTTGCTGATTTTATCATGTCTCCCGTGTTAAGTGTTGAATCAGGGCTTAGTTTCAATATAACCCATTTTGATGTAGCAGAGGAAAGCTTCGACAGGCTAAACCTTCCTTCATCAGATCCAATCTATGGAGATATTCACGGTGCTGAAATAAGCTCATGGTTTTTAGAGATACCAGCAGCACTAAAGTATAGGCAAAGAATAACTCAAAGTAACCATCTTATCTATGGTGCAGGTTTGTCAGCTTATTTATACACCAAGCAGAATATTGAATTAAATTATTCCTATGATGCTGGTAATGGACTGATAATTCCTGTTGAATCTACCTTTAGGATTAAAAATCCAGAGCTTTACTTTGGCTCTTTAAACTTGTCACTAGGGTTAAGTACCAAACTTAAAAATGGTAAACGTCTGGAGACCTCATTGGTTCACAAAACCAGTTTGGGGAGTCTAGGTTATGAGCAATCAGAGTCTAGCTTCATTGGCCTCAAAGCCTCTTATCTATTTAGTGTTAGATAAATTTAACTATCCATCCAGCTTTTAAAAGTACTGACCCTGTCACGGCTTACAATTACTTCTTCATTAAATGAAGGGTTAAGCATGAGCAAAAGCCGGCTGTTAAAATAGGTATGAATTTCAGCAATAGCTGTAGCTTTTACAATAAGCTGACGATTTACCCTTAAAAAATCTGCAGGATTTAACACTTCCTCCAACTGGTCCAAAGAGTAGTCGATGGGTAATCTTTTGTCATCTGTTGTGCAAATATTACAACTGCCATTCTGATAGTAGATATAGGCTATATTTTCAACCTCTATATTCTTAAATTGCTCACCAATTTTGATTAAAAATCGCCTTTTATATTCACCAGTAATAGTTTTTTCAACATTTTCTATTTTCTTAACAAAGGCAGAATCATAAATGGCCGGCCTGTTTATCTGACTGAATTTTAGCAGAGCGGTTGCTAGCTCATTTTTATCTATAGGCTTAAGCAGGTACTCTATGCTGTTATATTTAAATGCCTTCAGTGCATATTCATCATACGCTGTAGTGAAGATTATGCATGGTAGTGTTGACATAGTAGCCAATATGTCAAAACCAGTGCCGTCACTTAGCTGAATGTCTAATAACACAATATCCGGAGGCGAATTGTCTCTGAACCATTCGGTAGCCTCACTTACCGAAGAAAGCATGCCAACGACCTCAATTTTTGGATCAATCTGATTTACCAGAGATTGCAGCCTTTCAGCGCTTAACTTTTCGTCTTCAACTATTATCAGGTTCATGCAAATTTGATTGATGTGAGAATGGGCAGTTTTACTTTAAAGGTTTCTTCCGATTGATATATGATGACTTTCTTGTCAGATTGCAGATGATACCTACTCTTTATGTTCTCCAGCCCCACTTTAGTGGAGTTAGCAGGTTGTTTTTTAAGGTTGATCTTATTCTGAACTATTATGAACTGCTCATCTTCCGTAAAGATCTTAATCTGCAGTGGATTGTTCTTATTAAAACTGTTGTGCTTCACGGCATTTTCAATCAACATTTGCAACGACAGGGTTGGTATATAAAATTTATCTGGATTGATAGTCACTTTGCTTTCCAGAAAGATGCAGTCCTCATGTCGGATCTGTAAAAGGAATAGGTATGAGTCGAGTAATTCCAACTCTTTGGATAGAGGCACCATTTCGTTTTCCCGGTTATCAAGTATGTACCTGTAAAGCTTTGAGAGCTGGGTTAAGAAGTCCGAAGCCAGTTCTTGGTTGGTGTGTATCAGCGCATCAAGAACACTGAAATTATTGAAAAGGAAATGGGGGTTTACCTGATTCTTAAGGCTTTCATACTGTGTTCTCAGTATTTCTTTCTGCATTCGGTTCTTTTCCACCTCCATGTTCTTGATGTGGGTATAATAAACCTTCAATATTTCAACAGTTATTAAAAGCCAGGCTACAACAAAGGCCTGTGGGAGATCTGTAAAGAATTCCTCATAAGAATCGCGAACACAATTTAGCCAGATCTTTAGGTAGTAATTTTCAAAATATATAAATACAGTAAGGAGAGGAAAGGTTGCTAGCGTAGTCGCCAGGAAAAGGAAAAACAGCCACCTTTTTGATGTTAAGTAATGGGGAAAATTTCTGGCGAAGTATAATATTACTCTATCACATATTTCCCAAATAAAGAGCACCACAAATATTGCAAATAGCAATAAGAAGGGCCATACAGTGATATCGGTTGCTCTTTCACTGTACATCGGCTCAGAGGTAAGCCTGAAGAATAAATAAATAAAGGCCGAGATAAGTACTCTCAGCCCATATTTTTTAACGTTTTCTGTCATTATAACTGTTAAAGACCACTACGACTTCCTTTATGCTCAACGTCACCTCTCCCGATAGTTATCGGGACAATAGGGTGAGAGGTCTCCTTTTTTTGTGATGTGGCCTTTTCATAACA
>NZ_SMLV01000344.1:9197-9319 GCF_009711525.1 Fulvivirga lutimaris | reverse complement strand
TTCTCATCCGATAGCTATCGGATCGTTCCTTCTTCGAAGTGACGATACTTGTTTATTACCGTAATTTCGAATCCCTTAGGGTGAGAAATCTCCTCATTGGCTACCACATCTCCTTAAAAGAG
>NZ_SMLV01000344.1:0-9187 GCF_009711525.1 Fulvivirga lutimaris | reverse complement strand
GAGACTTCTCATCCGATAGCTATCGGATCCGCTACGCTGCATTTCGA
This sequence comes from Fulvivirga lutimaris, assembly GCF_009711525.1. GTDB lineage: Bacteria > Bacteroidota > Bacteroidia > Cytophagales > Cyclobacteriaceae > Fulvivirga > Fulvivirga lutimaris. The sequence continues at coordinate 9,140 of NZ_SMLV01000344.1, read as the reverse complement.
AGTGATGAACTAATTTCATTAAAATTACAAAAATCTAAAGGTATTAGTCATTAGAGGTGGCAATTTGATTGGCAGTTACATTAACAGAGACTGCCAGACCACGTACTTTATGAGCATTCTTGCCTTCTCCTTTAATGATCAGCGTGAAGTTATCGCTTGTTGCAGTTTCATCAGCCATAAGGGTAAGGTGATAAAGTCCGTCTTGCTCTTCATCTTCAACAAACTCAGCTGTAATGCCCTTTGGTGTTCTTGTAGCCAGACCTCCAAATTTTGCTTTTCTGTATCTCTTTGATTTTAAAAGGGTAAGGTCAGTGGTAAGTTCCTCACCAGGAATCAGCATTAGTTTTGTGTCTTCAATGGTAATAACTGCACCATCTTTTGGAAGCTCCTGAGCGTAAGTGTCAGCAATGTTGATAAAAATTACGACTAGGAGAGTAGTAAAAAAGTTTTTCATGGGATGTTTCTTTTTGGTTTTTAAAACCAAACGAAACGGCTCAATCAGATTTTGACTAAATCCGGTGGATTGTAGCATGATCATACTGAATTGTAATGTGAGGCCTGTGAGTTGTAGGCTGTTAACCAATAGCTTGAAGCTCCATAATGTCACTCATCGGCAAATAAATCACTTTGACCAGAACAGGTATGCAGGTTTAATGTATCTGCGTATACTTGAATCATAAAGCCAACTATAGACAACGATTCATCCCTTGAGACCAGGTTCCCAAGGGATGTTTTGTTTTATAGGGTTTCCTATCCGTGCAGTCCTGCATATGTGGCCCGAAGTTTAATGCCGACTTAAATAATAATCACATTGTTTCACTTACTTTTAAAGAGTCGACTGTACCATATCAATAAACATTTTAGAAATAGTGAATTATCTATTAAATAGATATGTGTTATTATCGATACTAGTCGGATGCCATTACATTAATATTAAAATCATGCGAAATTGTTATTTTTTGATTATTTGTCTGATCAGCACCAGTGCATGGGCACAAACAAACCCGCTTTGGAAAGAGCAGAAAGTTAAGAATTACCTGCCTCATATGACCGTGCCGGAAGTGGAGGCCTTTCTTAAAAAATCGGATATGGTAATAATCCCGGTTGGTGCCTTAGAGCAGCATGCAAATCATCTTCCTATAGGTGCTGATTTTATCAGTGGTGTGGAAAGGTGCAAGCTCATTGCGCAGGAGAGAGATATACTGGTTGCTCCAGTATTAATGGCAGGCCAATCTCCATATCACATGGGATTTGCCGGTACCATTACACTTAGTGCGGAGACTATTTTGAAAGTTCATCTTGAAGCTGTCGAGAGCCTTATCAGGCATGGGTTTAAACGATTTGTAATCATGAATTCACATGGTGGAAATAGTGCCATATCAACTCTGCTGGTTGATCAGATCAATCAAACAACTGGTGGAGTAGCCGTTAGTTTCAGCCAGGCCATTGGCCCATTTATTGAGCGCTCTTCGGAGAAACCTACTACGGAGCTCGACAGACATGGAGGTACACCAGAAACGTCTAATGCGCTGTACCTGATGCCAAGTTTGGTGCAATTAGACAAGGCGGTGCCGGCTGAATTGACTTTGCCCAGTCACTTAGAAGCAATGCTTCCTGAAGTAATAGAAGGTGAGCCAACAGCTTTGATGCTGTTTCTTGCCGAGGGGTTAAAAGCTGAAGAAACAGGAAAGAAAACCTCCTCTGCTGAAATGTCTACCACTGGTGTATGGGGCACGCGCGACCCGAAAGAAAGCACGGTTGCAAGAGGCGAAGATATGAACAGGAGAGCCGTAAGTGCGGCCGTTAAATTCATTGACCGATGGAACGAATTCAATGGACGTAAATGAACGACTTAAATCAAGATGCGGTTATTAGTCACCCAAATTACCTAAAGCTACATTTTGCAACTCATCGGCAAATAAATCACTTTGACCAGAATCAGTATACAGTTTTAAAGCATCTGCGTATACTTGAATCTTAAAGCCAACTATAGACAACGATTCATCCCTTGAGACCAGGTTCCCAAGGGATGTTTTGTTTTATATCAAATCCCCCTAAAAAGCTCAAAAGATTCCAGGTAGTTAGGAATATACACATTGTCCCAGCCACTGTCCATTCTAAGATAGTTGGCTAAAGCAATAGAGTTTTCTACTTCTCCGTGTACGACAAAAGTCATTTTGGGAGGTGAGGTGAAGTTTGACAGCCACTGGTGTAGCTCATTCATATCAGCATGAGCCGATAGCCCCATCAAATTATCAATATGGCATTTTACAGGAACGTCAATGCCAAAAATTCTTACCGAGGTTTCTCCATCTACCAGGCGCCTTCCACGTGTACCATAGGCCTGATACCCGACAAACAATACCGTGTCATTCTTTCTTGACAAGCGATGGTAGAGGTGGTGCAAAATACGGCCCCCGGTACACATGCCGCTAGCCGAAATAATAATGGCCTTACTTCTTAAATCATTAATGCTAACAGAAGACTCCTGCGACTTGTAATATTTTATTGTTGGGTAGTCAAATAGGCCATCACCTTGAAATGCTTCTGGTGTTAGGGTATGATATTTAGGATACTGCTGATACAAGAATGTAGTGCTAATCGCCATAGGACTATCCACATATACAGGATAATTAGGTATAAGGCCCTGCGATTGTAACTTTTGAAAGTAGTATAGCAGCAGCTGTGTTCTGCCAACTGCAAATGAAGGTATCAACAAACAGCCACCTTTATCTAAGGCTTCATTGACCTTGTTTGCAAAAATGGTTTCAAAATTTGTATGATCATTAGCCTTGCCGCCATAGGTAGATTCAACTAAAAGAATATCAGCATCTGTAATAGCGGCAGGAGTTTTTAATAACGGCTGATTATAGCCACCCAAATCCCCGGAGAATACCAGCTTTTTTTGCTGCTGTTCACCCTGCACAAATAACTCAACAATGGAAGACCCCAATATATGGCCGGCATTATTAAAGTTGAAGCTTATAAAATCATTGACCCTGTTAGTCAAATCATAAGGTGCAGTTTTAAGCATAAGCAATACATTCTCTGCGTCTTCGGTATTGAATAAGGGTTCTGGTGTGTTATGTTTAGAATAGCCTTTCTTCTTAGCAAATTCAGCTTCTTCTTCCTGCAGCTTGGCGGCATCAAGCAGTAAGATTCTTAACAAGCCCTCTGTAGCTTCGGTACAGTATATTGGTCCTTTAAAACCATTTTTGACAAGCCTGGGTAGGTAGCCACTATGATCGATATGCGCATGGGTGAGAATAACAGCATCTATGGAGTCTTCTTCTATTGGCAGCTTATTCCAGTTTCTTAATCTCAATTCTTTTGGCCCTTGAAACATGCCGCAATCAACCATGAGCTTGTAATTGTCTATTTCCAGTAGATATTTAGAGCCTGTTACTGATTGGGCTGCTCCGAGAAACTTTATTCTTACATTCATGTATTTAAGTTAAGCATGTATTGAGAATATCGGCAAATTAATATCAGTATCAACAATCGCCTGACTTAAGGTGCTCGATAGTCTCGTGGTTCTTCTTGGGATGAGCACCAATAGGGAAGGGTCATGGCCTTTTATGTGTTCTTTTATTCCACTGATAATATCTTCATTTTCCAGCGCAAAATAAGCATGGTTTACATCATTGAAGATGTCATGCATTTCGCGCACTTCATTCATTTCTTCCTCATTAAGTATTCTTCCATCTCCAGAAATATGGAGTAAATGAAGTTCTGAGTCATTTTCAAGGGCCAGTTCTCTTATAAACTCCAGCCTCTCTTCTTTATCAATATCTTTAAAATCTGTGATGAAGAGTATTTGCTTAAAGGTAATATCAGTAGGCGCTTCGCTAATTAAGAATACCGGCAGGTCAATGGTTTGCATGACCTGTGCCGCGTTGCTGCCATAATATTTATTAGTATGGTTTTCACCTTTTTTACCCATTACTACTAAATCAAAATCATATTTCAGTTCATTAACCACATCACAGATTTCTCCATTAACAAATTGTACAGGGAGATCAATGTTGTTTTTAATTGTAAAATCAATCATCTCTTTTTTAGCCGCATTTATTATCTCTGGTTTAAGCCTTTCGCTACCTATCGAGTGAATGATATTGACTTGCATATGATGTCGCGCTGCCCATGCCTCAGCAAAATAATATGCATTTAAGGCTGAGGCAGATTTGTCGATAGCACATAAAATTTTCTTTGCCTTCATGATTACTGGGTTTATACATTAAAGGTATAGACAAGAAAGTAGCGACCCTTTGATCAGCGTCATCCAACAATTTGATTATGGTCATTAAAATGACGTTTAAACATTGATAGAATTCGTACCTTTATTGAATGATTAAACTTAGGTACTTTGCTCTTTTACTACTTATATATTCGTGTAGCGACTCTGATCCCGGTCCTTCAACACCCAACTGTGACAACGGTCCCGTTATTACTGGAGTGAACACTCAGGATGTTTCTGACTGCACAACCAGTGATGGACAGATAACAATAGCAGCAACCGGTTCTTCTGCACTGGAGTATAGTATTGATGGTACCAACTTTCAGGATTCAGATACTTTTACTGGCTTAGCTTCAGGAGAGTATGAGATAACTGTGCGTGATAACCTTGGCTGCACGGCAACTTCAACTGGTACAATCAGTGCACCAGCCAGTACAGTGGCTATTAACGATATATCAGCATCTACTTCAGGTTGTGAGCAGTCTAGTGGTAGTATTACTGTATCGGCAACCGGTCAGGGAGATCTAACATTTTCTATTAATGGTGGCAGTGACCAGGCCAGCAACACATTTTCTGGACTTACTTCAGGTACCTATCAGGTAAGTGTGGCCGATGGCAATGGTTGCTCTACTATACAGTCTGCTAAGGTGCTCACAGGGGTGTCATTTGAAGGTCAGGTTAAAAGCATTTTTGTGGCAAACTGTAACATCAGCAACTGCCATGACGGCAGCAATTCCGGATTGCCTGATTTTAATAATTTTGAAGAGATCAAAAGTAGGGCGGCAGATATTAAAGCACGAACTCAAAGTGGTAATATGCCACGAAATGGGTCTTTAACTCAGGAAGAGAAAGACTTGATAGCCTGCTGGGTAGATGATGGTGCTTTGGATAATTAACTGAACAGGCCGTTGATTTCAATGTCTATCTTACTAACGATAGATGCGAAATCTTCAGGGTTATTGACAAAATCTAAGTCATTCATTTCTATTATTAATAGCTTACTTTCATTATAAGTGCTTATCCATTCGTTATAATGCTGATTAAGATTTTTCAAATAATCGAGCCTAATAGCATTTTCGTAACTGCGACCTCTTTTTTCTATTTGTGAGACAAGTTTGGGTATATCTGCTTTTAAGTAAATGGTTAAATCAGGGGCTTGCACATGCTGTATCATCGATTCGAACAGGGTTAGATAACTGCTGTAATCTCGATCATTAAGATATTTTGACTTGTATAGATTGGCAGCAAAGATGTAAGCATCTTCATAAATGGTTCTATCCTGAATAGTGGAGGTTTTACTTTCTCTAATCCGCTTGATTTGGTTAAACCTGCTGTTAAGAAAGTATATCTGCAAGTGGAAAGACCAGCGTTTCATATCCTCATAGAAATCTTCAAGGTAGGGATTGTCTTCAACTGACTCCATTTCTGCTTTCCACCCAAAGTGTTTGGCTAGCATAGATGCCAGTGTTGTTTTTCCCGAACCTATATTACCACAGATGGCTATGTGCATACTTTCTTTCATGACTGCAAATCTAAAATATTACAGATGAAAAGAGCTGTTGAACGTGGATCAAATATCAGAAAAGTACAGAGCCTTAATGGCTAGGATTGCAAACGTTTGCGAAACTAAATTGAACAATAAAATTAAAAAGTTGCCTTTGCCTAAGGGTGTTAATATAAATTCGGTGAATGAATGAATAAACCTTATTTTATATTGGGAATTGTAAAAAGTAAAGTATTAGATTGCGCGTTTTATTAACCTAAACCGTAAACCAAATGAAAAGAGTTTTATTACTTTTTACAATGTCGCTTGTCATATTCACGGCCTGTGACGACAACAATTCAGTGATCAAAGATCAAGAGCAGGACATCATTGTAGACATGAGTGATTTTTACACTTATACCAATGATGAAGAAGCTGGCAGAACTGGTACTGAGGGGCAGAAATGTTATTCAATGTCTGTACTAAACAGACAATTGTCTGCAGATCCTAAGCTTCACGACAGAATGTTCAACATCGAAAAAAATGCTAGAAAATTCATAGCCTCTAAAAAACCTGATGGCACTCCTGGCGGTGGCAATGGTGGTAATGGAGGCGGAGACGGAGGTGGAGATAATCCTCCAGTTGACGATGGCCTTGGCACTATTAACATTCCAGTTTATGTACATGTTATTTATAATAACGCTAATGAAAACATTAGTGAGGCTCAAATAAACTCACAAATTGATGTGTTGAATGATGATTTCAACAAAACTAATAATGATATCAGCTTTGTACCTTCAGAGTTTTCTGGTGTAACAGCCGATGCTCAAATCAATTTCACTTTAGCAGGTGTAACAAGAAAGTCATCTTCAAAAACTTCTTGGGGAACTAACGATGCTATGAAGTTTGCTGCTAATGGTGGAGTTGATGTGGTTTCTCCTGAAACTTCATTAAACATCTGGGTGTGTAACATTGGAGGAGGTATTTTAGGATACGCTCAGTTTCCTGGTGGTTCATCTTCTACCGATGGTGTTGTAATAGCACCTCAGTACTTTGGAACAACAGGGTATGTTTCTGCTCCTTTCGATAAAGGTAGAACTGGTACTCATGAAGTGGGTCACTACTTGAATTTGAGACACATCTGGGGTGATGGAAGATGCAGACAAGATGATTTTGTTGCGGATACTCCTTCTTCTGATGGACCAAATTATGGGTGTCCATCATTCCCAACTGTTAATTGCAAGTCAACTGACATGACAATGAACTATATGGACTATACTAATGATGCTTGTATGTATATGTTCTCAGAAGGTCAAAAAGCCAGAATGAGAGCGATATTTGCTTCTGGTGGTCCAAGAGCTAGCATGCTATAACCGTAAACCTAAACTATATGTAAAAGGCCAGAGGAGACTCTGGCCTTTTTTTGTGATTTATTTTGTTGAATTAAAGGGAGTTATCATCATGATTTGATCTTATATTAAATTAAAATTATAATAATTAAGATATACATTATTATAATACATATTTTCGCAGTTTACATTTATTTGAATACAATTCTTTGTGGAGGCTGTGGCTAAATCCTTTTTATCTCTTTTTTTTTCAATTATTTGTTCTTTGTCGTCATACGCTCAAGTTCTTGAATACGATACCTATATAACTGTTAACAATGGTGTTAAAACCACCAGGAAGTCTGTTCTAGTACAAGTCAATAACCAAGAGGAGCAATGGATTTCCAAAGTTTTTATTCATTACAATGCATCTGAGGACCTAAAATATTTGAATGCGGAAATTTTAGATAGTAGCGGAAAGACAGTTAGAAAACTAAAGAACAAAGAGGTAGAGACTAGGGCCTATATGCCTGATGGAACCTTTTTTGAGGATGATTTATATAAAGTATTTGATCTCGCCTATAATGTGTTTCCCTATAGGTTTAAATACTCATATGAAATAGATAATGATAATTTTAATCATTTAGCCTATTGGGTTCCTATATACCGAGAGAATGTTAAAACAATTGAAGCCAAATTGACAATTGATTTACCTGCCAGTTATGAATACAATAATCACATAAAAGATATTTCTAATAAAAGGGAAGAGTTGATTAGCGGTCGCAAAGTATTGACTTATAAATCTAGTTATTTAAGAAAGATAGCATCGGAAAAATATTCAGCTTCGTCACAAGAGCTTTATCCACATGTTTTATCAATCCCTGAAAATTTTCATTATGGTGTTGATGGTAACAGTGCGTCATGGGAGTCATATGGAGATTGGCATATTAAGTTGAATGAGGGGCTCGACTATTTGACATCTTCCGAAAAAGCAAAGGTTGATGAAATAATTGAGGCAACACCAGATACTTTAGAACTTATTAAAAAGCTCTATTACCATTTACAAGATCATACCAGATACATTAATGTGGCTATTGATATCGGGGGGTTGAAGCCTTATTCCGCAGCTTATGTTTGTACTAACAAATATGGTGATTGTAAGGCCCTCACCATGTACATGAAGGCTTTATTGAAGTATGCGGGTATCAATTCAAATTATACTGTAATTAATGCGGGGGATGATGCTGAGAGGATCATTGAAAAATACCCCTTTCAACAATTTAATCATGTATTGCTGACTGTTCCATTTGAAGGAGATACCCTCTGGCTAGAGAATACCTCAGATTACTTACCCTTTGCTTATAACGGAACATTTACCCAAAACAGAAAGGCTTTGGCCGTAGATCTGAAAAATAGTCAATTAATAAATTCTCCGGCTCTAAGTACTGAGGATGTACTTAGTTTAACAAAAGTAAATTTTAATATTAACGATGAAGGTACAGGTACTTTAAGCATTGATGTAGTTCTAAAAGGGGAATTATTTGAGCGTTACAGTTACCTAAATAGACATGCAACTACTAAAGATTTTAATACTCAAGTAGTCAGGGACTTTAAAATAAAAGACTCTGAAGTAGTTGACTATAAAGTAGTTGACTATAGCAGGGATGACTTTTTTATGAACTTAGAGATTAACCTTAAAGTTCAAAATCAAATTAGGACTCTGGGATCACTTAGAGTTATTAAACCATATGTTATTGAACTTCCTGAATTAGAAAAACCAATATTTAGAAAGAATGATTTGTTGATTAGATACCCTATTAATGAACAACATGAAATAGTGTATAGTTTATCAGCTAATGAGAAATATAATGCAGAGTTACCTGATGACATATTAATTGAGACCAAATATGGTATTTACAAACAGACCAATACTTTTAACGGCACTCAAATTAAAATTAACAAGCATTTTAAATTGTTTGGAGGTGAATACCCACAGTCTGATTATGAAGAGTTTTATAATTTCTTCCAGTCAGTAAATAAAGCTCAAAAGGAATCGATCATTTTAGAAAATAATTAATGAAAAGACTATTAG